>JAICEG010000393.1 GCA_025924295.1 Vicinamibacteria bacterium | reverse complement strand
GTGTCGAGAGTGTCCTGATCAAATGACTCCCGACCCCATTACGTTTTTAGTCCCCATTTGAGCAGCAGTGAGCCGACGGTGAAGCCGGCGCCGACGGAGACCATCAACAGCAGATCACCGCGCTTCAGCCGCTGGTCGTCGACCGCATCGCTCAGTGCCAACGGAATCGTCGCGGCAGTCGTGTTGCCGAACCGTTCGATGTTGATGACGACCTTCTCTTCCGGCACACCAAGCTTCTCTGCAGCCGACAGAATGATGCGCCGATTGGCCTGGTGCGAGACGAGGAGATCGATCTTCTCTGCGCTCAGGTTGTTTCGTTGAAGGATGCGACGACAGGCTTCCTCTGTGTTCCGAACGGCAAACTTGAACACCGCCTGACCGTCCTGCTTCACGTAGTGCAGTCGCTGTGCGATCGTGTCCGTGGACGCCGGGCGCAGGCTGCCCCCTGCGGGCATGCACAACGACTCGCCGCCGCTGCCATCGATGTAGTTCTCGAAATCGATGATGCCGATATCGGGATCTCCTGACGCCTCCACGACCGCTGCGCCGGCGCCATCGCCGAAGATCACGCACGTCGTGCGATCGGTGTAGTCGATGATGCTGGACATGACATCGGCACCAATCACGAGCGCATGGCGGCTGCCACCGTTCGATACCATCTGCGCGGCGGTCGTCAGCGCGTAGGTGAAGCCGGAACAAGCCGCAAACAGGTCGTAGCCCCACGCACGAGTGGCTCCGATCTTGTGCTGCACGAGGCACGCCGTGCTTGGAAACAGCATGTCGGGTGTCGTCGTGCCCACGACAATGAAGTCGATGTCGGTGGGCTTGAGGCCGGCCCGTGCGATCGCCTGTCGTGCCGCCTCGGCCGCCAGATCCGACGTCGCAACCCCGGGCTCAACGATGTGGCGCTCTCTGATTCCGGTCCGTTGCAGGATCCATTCATCGCTCGTGTCGACCATCTTCTCGAGGTCGGCATTGGTGAGAACGCGCGGTGGAACGTAGGTGGCCAGGCTGGAGATGCGCGCACGGCACGGGGTGCGCGACGACGAAGCGGTTACCACAGTCGACTATCCCTCCCGGGAGCGGCGAGCCCGAAATATTCGTACGCACGCGGCGTCGCGACGCGGCCACGCGGCGTGCGATCGAGGAAGCCGGCCTGAATCAGGAATGGCTCGTAAATGTCCTCGATGGCATCTTTCTCTTCGTTGATGGCGGCGGCCAGGCTGTTCACCCCCACCGGGCCACCACTGAACTTGTCGATGATCGTACGCAGCAGACGACGGTCTACTTCATCGAAGCCATTGTCGTCGACTTCGAGCAGGACCATTGCGCTCTTTGCGACGTCGCCCGTGATCCGGCCATCCGCCCGTACCTGCGCATAGTCGCGCACACGGCGAAGCAGTCTGTTCGCGATGCGGGGCGTTCCGCGAGCCCGGCGAGCGATCTCCGCAGCGGCATCGTTATCGAGCGGCACACCAAGTATGCGCGCTGAGCGGCGCACAATCTCCTCGATGTCCTTGTGGGTGTAAAAGTCGAGCCGGTGCACGATGCCAAACCGCGCGCGAAGCGGCGACGTCAACAACCCTGCACGCGTCGTCGCACCGATGAGTGTGAACCTCTGGAGCGGAACCTTCACCGAGCGCGCGCCGGGGCCCTGACCAATGACGATGTCCAGCTCGTAGTCTTCCATCGCGGGATACAGGATCTCCTCTATGGCCGGAGACATGCGATGAATCTCGTCGATGAAGAGCACCGCGTGCTCCTGCAGGTCAGTCAACATCCCTGCGAGATCACCCGGCCGTTCGATGACCGGCCCAGCCGTGGCACGAACCGGGACCCCCAACTCGTTGCCGATGACGTAGGCAAGCGTGGTCTTTCCCAATCCTGGCGGACCGTACAGCAACACGTGGTCGAGCGCCTCGCGGCGACCGCGTGCCGCTTCGATCGACACCTGCAGGTTGTCGCGAAGACGGTCCTGCCCGATGTACTCATCGAGCGTGCGCGGACGCAGCCCCGCCTCGTACTGGGCGTCCTCGTCAACACTGCCTGGAGTAATCAGTCGTTCGTCCACGTGCTGCACTCGACTACTGCCTGCTGCCTGACGCTTTCATCAACTCTCGCAGCGCTCCTCGAAGCGCGTCCTCGAAGGGCGTATCCGGGGAGGCCGTGAGAGCGCCATCGATCGCGCGTTCTGCCTGCGGTCGATGATAGCCGAGGTTCTGGAGAGCCGAGAGCAAGTCTGCGCGAAGGCGATCGCCCGAAGAAACCTCGGGTGCGACGCCGGCGACAGCCGGCGACGCAAGCTGCATCAGGCGGTCCTTGAGTTCCAGCACGATGCGCTCTGCTGTTTTCTTGCCGATCCCGGGAATGCCCGTCAGCCGGACCACGTCGCCGCGCTGAATCGCGGCAATCACCTCTCGACTGTCCATGCCCGACAGCACCGCGATAGCGAGCTTCGGACCGATTCCGCTGATGCCGATCAGTCGCTCGAAGACCTGTCTTTCGAGCTCGGTGAGAAACCCGTACAGCTGCAGAGCCTCTTCGCGCACGTGCGTGTACACCCGCAGCGAGACCTCGGCGCCTTCATCGCCCACTTCGTAGAACGTCGACAGCGGAACGTGTACTTCATAACCAACGCCAGCCACGTCGACGATGATTCGGTTCGGTTGCTTGTCCAGCACTCGGCCACGAAGAAAAGCGATCATCAAGCGGGACGGTAATGGCGCCAGGATTTGAGTGCTGTCTTCGGCGGCCGGTTTCCGAGGCCTGATTTCGGACCCGCCAGTCCCAGTTCCCGCGCCGCGAGACCCGAGTGCACATGGCAGATCGCCACTGCCAGCGCATCGGCCGCGTCGTGCGGGGTCGGCACGCGTTCGAGCCCAAGCAGCAGCTTGATCATCTGCTGGACCTGTCGCTTATCTGCACGACCGTACCCCACGACCGCGCGTTTGATCTCTGCCGGGGTGTATTCCAACACTTCGCAGCCGGCCTCGACGGCGGCAAGAATCGCGACGCCTCGCGCGTGCCCAAGCTTGAGTGCGCTGCGCGCGTTGCTGGCATAAAAGAGATTCTCCACGACGACGCACGCGGGACGACACTCAGAGAGACGCGCGCACAGCTCGCGATGGATTCTGGCGAGACGATTGGGAAAGGAGTCACCTGCGGAGGCCGTAATCGCTCCACAGGTCACCAGGTGATGTCGGCGACCGTCCGTCTCCACGCATCCGTAACCGGTGCGCTCGGAGCCGGGATCGATGCCGAAGACTCTCACCCCTCGACGTTGCTCGGGGTGACCCTGAGCCTGTCGAAGGGTCACGCGAGGGAGGCCTCGATCTCCTTCTCTTCGATGTCGAAGTTCGCCCAGACGTGCTGCACGTCGTCGTGGTCGTCGAGTGCTTCCATCAGCTTCAGCATGACCTGAGCGTCCTTGCCCTGAAGCTTGACGTAGTTCTGCGGAATCATCGCGACCGAGGCACTGGCCGGCTCCAGCCCGAGCGCCTTCACAGCGTCACGCACACCTTCGAAGCTTTCAGGCGAGCAGATGATCTCGAACGCCCCGCCGTCGTCGCTCATGTCGTCGGCTCCGGCTTCGAGCGCCACGTTGAGCAGTTGCTCCTCATCGGTCTTCTCGCCCTTCTCGACGATCACCTGGCCCTTGCGCGTGAACATCCAGGCGACGCTGTTCTCGGCGGCGAGGTTACCGTTGTATTTCCCGAGCAGGTGGCGAATCTCACCGACGGTGCGGTTCTTGTTGTCGGTGAGCGACTGGATCATCAGGGCAACGCCACCGGGACCATAACCCTCGTAGGTGATCTCCTCGTAGGAGACACCCGGCTCTTCGCCGGTGCCCCGGCGAATGGCGCGCTCGATGTTCTCGCGCGGCATGTTGTTCGCCTTGGCGTCGGCGATGATCGTCCGCAGCCGTGGATTCGTTCCCGGATCACCACCGCCGTTGCGGGCCGCAACGGTCAATTCCTTGATGATGCGAGTGAAGGCCTTGCCGCGCTTGGCATCGGCGGCACCCTTCTTGTGCTTGATTGTGTGCCACTTGGAATGGCCAGACATGGCGAAAACTCCAACAAAAACAAGGAAAACTGGACCGGGTATTTTACCACGACGAGAACGGCTCTTGGCTTGCCCTTTGACCTTCCGGGTTCTTCGCAAGAATGACCCAGACGTCCGCGCGTGGATCCCAGGGGCCGCCTCTATAGTCGCCGAGCAGAGCCGTGACCTCGAAGCCGGCTTTCTCGAGCCGGCGAGCCATCTGAGGCACGGACACAGTACGGAACGTCAGCGCGAACCGGTGGACTCGACGACGGCCGCCGCGGCGCTCCGTGAACTCCTGATCGAAGATCGTCAGCCGGCGTGCCGGGTCCTGGCGCACCGTCTCAACCAGCGTCACGTGCGATCCACCGGGCCGGTTCCGCCAACCTTTCAAGCTGACTCGCCGTTGGTACTCTTTCCACGCAGGCAGATCCGCGACGAGCTCTATGCCGAAGGTGCCGCCCGGCCGCAAAACTCTACGCACCTCGGCGAGCGTGGTTGTCAGATCGCGTTCGCGCAACAGTGACTGAAGCAGTCCATACGGCGCCAGCACCATCGCGAAGAGGCGTTCGAATGGCAAATACCTGATATCGCCTCGAATCAGTCGCACACGTGAAGAGAGCCGCGCGCGACGGACACGAGTGCGCGCACGTTCGAGCATTGGGCTCGATCGGTCGATGCCGACGAGCGGCACTCCGGCTCGGCCCAATGGCAAAGAGATGCGTCCGGTTCCACAACCGAGCTCCAGGACTGGACCGCCACAATGGAGCGCTACATTCCGCCAGAATGGCACGTCGCGCTTGCCGAGCGTCCGCGCGTTCTCCCAGTCGTAGAACGGCGCGTAGTC
>JAICEG010000392.1 GCA_025924295.1 Vicinamibacteria bacterium | reverse complement strand
TGCGCCGGTGCTGCCTGGCATCAGCCCCCAAACACCCGGTCGCATGCCCCGGGCTGAAGACGACGAAGCCACACGCGCGCATAGTCCCGACTTCAACGACCGGCCTGGCAGCGGCAAGCACACAGCAGATCGGCTGAACGTCTTCTAGCGACCCGATCGGCAACCGGTCCGCGTCTGCACCGTCACGAGAGGAACATTAGATGAACGCAACCCGGACGCATCGCGACGACGGCTTCGTGATTGGACTGCTGACGGGCGCGTGTGTGGGAGCCGGCCTGGCGATCTGGCTCGCCCCACGATTAGCCTCAGCGCTTCGCCAGCGAGTGTTCGATTCGGCAAGGAATCTGGGCCAGCGCGCGGTCGAACAGCCTCAGCATGTTGGCACTCGTGAGGCGGTCGGCGAACTCGTCCGAAGAGTCCGACGCCCGGCCGCCCACAGCGGTCGAGTTATCGCAGGCGGGACGCCTCCGAGTGACCCTAACCACACGCCAGACACAACCCGCGGCTTGCACCGCTTCGGGGTTCGTATTAAGATACGACCAGATTGGTCGTATATCCGAGACAGTGATGCTAAGACTCTCTAAGAAAACGGATTACGCCTTGATGGCAATAACGCATCTCGCCTCCGATCCAGGGCATCGGGCGGCCAGTGCCAGGGAGCTCGCCGAACGCTATGACATTCCAATCGAGCTGATGGCCAAGGTGCTGACGCGGCTCGTACGGTCGGGTTTGCTCGTCTCGCACCCAGGCACTCATGGCGGTTACGAGCTCGCGCAGTCCCCGGGGGCGATCTCGGTGGCAGCGGTCCTCGAAGCCATCGACGGCCCATTGACGATGACCGCCTGCGCGCACGCCGACCACGAGTGCGACCAGTTTTCGAAGTGCATCGTCCGCGACCCGTTGCGTCGCCTCCGCGATCGGATCGCAGCGGTCCTGGCCGAGTGCAGCATTTTGGAGATCGTCGCCGACCCCGAACCGTCGGCGCCGCCTGTCAGGGTGATGTCGTTGCCGGCAATGCGCCGCGTGTCGGCGTTGTAGGCCGCGTCAAGGAAGCCATGATTGAGATTCAAGAAAGCGCCGCTCGACAGATTCGAAAACTGCTCGCCAAGCAGAACATGGAAGAGGGCGGCCTCCGGATCGGGCTGAAGGCCGGCGGCTGCTCGGGCTTCGAGTACGTGTTTGCCTGGGAACGGGCACCCCGCGAGGGCGATCACGTGTTTGAAGGTCCGGAAAGCGCCAGGGTCTTCGTCGATCCCCGGAGCTTCCGCCTGCTGGACGGCACGGTGCTTGGCTACGACACGAGCCTGATCAGCCGAGGCTTCCTCTTCGAAAACCCACACGCGAAGAGCACGTGTGGCTGCGGCATCTCGTTCAGTGTCGCGGACGCTCACTCTACCGGCCCTGACGGGGTCGCGCGAGAGGACCATCAATGACCACAGCGACCCGCACGATCGAGGAGCTCGCCAACCGGGAATACCAGTACGGCTTCGTCACCGATGTCGAAGCCGAGACCGTTCCAAAAGGTCTCAACGAGGAGGTCGTCCGGCTGATCTCCGAGAAGAAGCGCGAGCCTGCCTGGCTGCTCGAGTGGCGCCTGAAGGCGTACCGCACCTGGCTCACCATGACCGAGCCGACGTGGCAGAACGTGCACTACCCGGCGATCGACTACCAGGACATCATCTATTACTCCGCGCCCAAGAAGAGGCCGACGCTCAACAGTCTCGACGAGGTCGATCCGGAAATCCGCGCCACGTTCGAGAAGCTCGGGATTCCGCTCGAGGAACAGAAGCTGCTCGCCGGCGTCGCGGTCGACGCGGTGTTCGATAGCGTGTCGGTCGGGACGACGTTTCGGGCGAAGCTGGCGGAGCTGGGGATCATCTTCTGTTCCTTCTCCGATGCGGTGCAGGAGCATCCCGATCTCGTGCGGAAGTACCTCGGTACTGTCGTGCCGTACTCCGACAACTTCTTCGCGACGCTCAACTCGGCAGTCTTCAGTGACGGCTCGTTCGCCTACATCCCCAAAGGCGTCCGCTGTCCGATGGAACTGTCTACCTATTTCCGCATCAACGCCCAGAACACCGGTCAGTTCGAGCGGACGCTCCTCATCGCCGAGGAAGGCGCGCACGTGAGCTATCTCGAGGGCTGCACGGCGCCGATGCGGGACGAGAACCAATTGCACGCCGCCGTCGTCGAGCTCGTCGCGCTCGACAACGCGACGATCAAGTACTCGACGATCCAGAACTGGTACCCGGGCGACAAGCAAGGTAAGGGCGGCATCTTCAATTTCGTCACCAAGCGTGGCAAAGCGGCTGGGGTGAACTCGAAGATCACCTGGACGCAGGTCGAGACCGGGTCCGCCATCACGTGGAAGTACCCGGGCTGCATCCTGCAGGGCGACAATTCGATCGGCGAGTTCTATTCAGTCGCCACGACCAACAACTGGCAGCAGGCCGACACCGGCACCAAGATGATCCACATCGGCCGGAACACGAAGAGCACGATTGTCTCGAAGGGCATCTCGGCGGGGCACGGCCAGAACACCTACCGCGGCATGGTGAAGATCGGCAAGCAGGCGCATGGCGCGCGCAACTACTCGCAGTGCGACTCGCTGCTCATCGGCGATCAGTGCGGTGCTCACACGTTCCCGTACCTGGAAATCAAGAACACGTCGGCGCGAGTAGAGCACGAGGCGTCTACCTCGAAGATCGACGAAGACCAGATTTTCTATTGCCGCCAGCGCGGTCTCTCGACCGAAGACGCCGTGAACCTGATTGTCAGCGGGTTCTGCCGGGAGGTCTTCCGCGAGCTGCCGATGGAGTTCGCCGTGGAAGCGCAGAAGCTTCTCAGCGTCAGCCTGGAAGGCAGCGTCGGTTAAGTCATGACGATGCTTGACATCCACAACCTCCACGTGAGGGTCGGCGGCAAGCCGATCCTGCAAGGCATCGACCTCTCCGTCAGCGCCGGGGAAGTGCACGCCATCATGGGCCCGAACGGGTCGGGCAAGAGCACGCTCGCGCGCGCGCTGTCCGGCCACCCCGACTACCAGGTGACCGAGGGCGAGGTGTCGTACGAGGGTCGCGATCTGCTCGCGATGGATCCGGAAGCGCGCGCCCGCGAGGGCGTGTTCATGGCGTTCCAGTACCCGGTCGAGATTCCAGGCGTGAACAATGCGTACTTCCTGAAGGCGGCGCTCAACGCGATCCGCAAGCACCGCGGGCAGGAAGAGCTCGACGCCATCGAGTTCATGGCGCTGATGCGCGAGAAGGCGACGCTGCTCGAGATCGACCCGAGCATGCTCTCCCGTTCTGTCAACGAAGGCTTTTCCGGCGGCGAGAAAAAGCGCAACGAGATCTTTCAGATGGCGGTGCTCGAGCCGAAGCTGGCGATCCTCGACGAAACCGATTCGGGCCTGGACATCGACGCACTCAAGCTCGTGGCAAACGGCGTCAACGCGATGCGGAGCCCGGAGCGCGCCATCATCGTCGTCACCCACTATCAGCGGCTGCTCGATTACATCGTCCCCGATGTCGTGCACGTGCTGTCGGGCGGGCGGATCGTGAAGTCTGGCGACCGGGCGCTCGCGCTCGAGCTCGAAGACAAAGGATACGGCTGGCTCGAGACATCCGCATGACGCGCCTCGTCCAGTCCCGCGCGCAGACCGACGCCTATCTGGCCGATCACGATCGTCTTGTGTCCGCCCGTTCCGAAACCGAGCTCTCATGGCTGCGGAATCTGCGCCGGAAGGGGATCGAGCACTTTGCGGACGCCGGATTTCCTACGACGCGCGATGAGGAATGGAAGTTCACGAGTGTCGCGTCGATCGCCGACCGGCATTTCGCGCCTGCGGACAATGGTCAGAGCGGCCTCACGGCGGAACTGGTGGAGCGGTGGGCCGGCGCACTCGATGGCTTCCGCGTCGTGCTGGTGAATGGCGTGTATGCGCCACAGTTGTCCGTCGGCGCGTTGCCTGCCGGTGTGCATGTGTCCAGTTTGCGGTCCATCCTGGCCACGAACCCGGCGGCCGTGGAACCGTATCTTGGCCGGTTCGCCCACCCAGACAAGCAAGCGTTCACGGCGCTGAACACGGGTTTCCTCCAGGACGGTGCGTTCGTGTGGATCCCGCCGGGCACCATCCTCGAGCAGCCCATTTCGCTGCTGTTCGTGTCGGTATCGCCCGCGACCGCCAGCGTGTCGCACCCGCGCGCTCTGATCCTCGCTGGCGACCACAGTCAGGCCCGGATCGTCGAAGGTTACGCCGGTCCGCCAGGACAGGAGTACTTCACGAACGCCGTCACGGAGGTCGTGGTCGGATCCGGCGCGGTGGTCGACCATTACAAAGTGCAACGCGAGAGCCAGCGTGCGTATCACATCGGCAGCATGTACGTGCACGGCGACCGTGACAGCACCTTTTCGTCGCATTCGATTGCGTTCGGCGGCGCGCTCGTCCGGAACGACATCATCGCCGTACTTGACGGCGAGGGCGGCGACTGCACATTGAACGGTCTGTATCTCGTGGATGGCCGGCGACTGATCGACAATCACACCACGATCGACCATGCCAAGCCGCACTGCAGCAGCCACGAAATGTACAAAGGGATCCTCAGCGGGCACTCTCGTGCCGTCTTCAACGGCAAGATCATCGTGCGGCCCGACGCGCAGAAGACCGATGCCAAGCAAACGAACAAGGCCCTGCTGCTTTCCGACGATGCGCAGATCAATACGAAGCCGCAACTCGAGATCTTCGCCAACGACGTGAAGTGCACGCACGGCGCGGCGGTGGGTCAGCTCGACGAGGACGCGATCTTTTACCTGCGGGCGCGGGGTCTCGACCGGCAGCAGGCGCGCGACATGCTGATCCACGCGTTCGCGGGTGACGTGCTCAACCGGATCC
>JAICEG010000391.1 GCA_025924295.1 Vicinamibacteria bacterium | reverse complement strand
TCGATCTGAACGTCCTTGTTCATAAAGGTGCTCCGGCGGGTCTACAAAACAAGACCCGCCCTACGATGAAAACATCCGACTCTGTCAGGCGTCAGGACTTGCAGGGCTTCGGCGCCCACTTGGAGCTGTCAGCTTCTTTCTTGAAGTGCGTACTGGTAACGAAGTCCGTGTTCAGGTACTTCGGATCGGACACGATCGTGGTCACCGCGAACCACTCGTCTCCATTCGGTGCGGCAAAGCGATCGAAGTACTCGGTCATCGTCGCATTCTCGCTGTAGGGCACGCCGTTCTTTCGCAGCCACGCGGCGCTCATCATCGTCGTCGTCGCCTTCAGGTTGCCGCGACGCGGTCCGGGCGGCGGGCCACCGCGACCACCGGCACCGGCCATTTCCCACTCGGCAACGGAGTAGCCCTGCAGCGATCGCGCCGCCGGCGCCTTCGACTCGCCGAAGTTGAGTCGCCGGGTCTGCACCCCGGCGTCTGTTTCAATCTTCAGCGTCCGCTCGTTCTCCCAGCTGATACGCACTCGCGTCGGGTTGCGCAACAGACCGGCCGCGCCATAGGCGAGGCACGAACCGTCCGTCGCGGGATCCCACGAGTTGCCGACCTTCTGCCCCTCGGGGTTGAGCGGCACGCTGGCGAAGTCGCCCTTCGGCGGCGTCACCATTCGCCAGCGCCAGTCCTCGGTCACGACTGAAACCCAGGTGCCGGTGAGATCGATCGGCGCGGACGCTTGCGGCGTCTGCGGCGCCGGTGGCGGCCCACCGCCGCGCTGCCCCTGTTGCGCCGTGAGTGCGATGCCAGAAGTAAGAATGACGATGGCGCCAATGAAGACCCGTCTGTAGTTGGTCACTGAACTCTCCAGCTCGCGCTTACTTGTCTTCCTTCAGACTTCTATAAGCCGTTTCAACGAACGCATCGGGGGTAGCCAATCCAGTAGCGGCACCGTAGCGCCCTTCGTAATCGCGGAGGAGCCGTGCGGCCTTGACCTGCTCGAGCGTCATCCCCTTGTCGATGGCATTCTGCACGCGGTCGCGGATGATCGTCATCATGTCACGGTACTCGACGACATCGGCTTCGTCCGTGAGCCGCCCGTGACCAGGAATGACGTAGGTGCCACCTTCCTGCTTGTCTTCAGGCACGGTGATGTCGAGGACGCGATTGAGCGTCTTGACGACGCCGTTCAGGCTGCCCCCGCTCTCCAGATCCACCACCGGGAAGCTGGTCGTGCTGAATGCATCACCCGCGACCAGGACGTCCGACTTCCTGAAGAACACCATCACGTCGCCATCGGTGTGCGCGTTCGGCACGTGAATGAACTGCACCGCCTCACCGTTGAAGTGCATCTCGAATTCGTCGGTGAAGAAGGTGTCGGTCGGCATCGCCGACGTCGGCAGCGCCGGCTGCACTTTCACCATGCGCGCCTCGACGTTCTCATGCGTCAGGATCTTGGCAAAGTTCGCCGCTGTCTGGCCGCCGGCCTGGTTGGCGAAGTTGCCCGCGATAATCGACTCACCGGCTTCGGCAACTTTCCCGTTGCCACCAGTGTGATCCGGGTCGACGTGGGTGTTGACGATCCAGCGAATCGGCTTGTCGCCCGCGAGCTTCTTGACCTCGGCCACCAGTCTGTCCGCGAGCCCGGCGCTCATCGTGTCCACGACGAGCACGCCCTCGCTGCCGATCTGCACGGCGGCGTTGACGCCGCCACCGGTCAGCATCCACACGTTCCCCTGCACATGAAGCGCATGCACCTCGTTGTCAGGAGCGGGCGCCGGCTTGCGGGCTGTCGCCTCGGTTCTCGTTTGCGGCGCCTTTCCACCCGTTGCCATGAACTCAGGCAGCGCGGTTTGAGCACCACCTCTGATGGCGTTCTCGGGGAGGTTGTGCTTCTTCGCGAACTCGTTGAGGAACGGGTTCTCGCCCGGCAGGTGGTGCGGCACCTCACCCTTCTCGCGCGGCACCTCGACGGTCGGATAACAGGGATACGGCTGCATCGCCGGGTTCTGCACCAACTGGAACCCACTGGTCTTGATGAGCGGTTCGGTGAGGTAGTTGGGATCCTCGATCAGATATACATGCGTGAGGTAGTTCCCATGCCGGATGAACCGCTCGGTCATCGTCGCCTGGTCGGTGATGAGCAGCCCGTTGCGACGAATCCATCCCGCCTTCAGGTGCGTGGTCTTGACGACGAGAACGTTGCCCTCCCACTGAGCGGTCGAGAAACCCTGCCAGGTGTGGGCCGCGTACTCCGGTGGATGAGGCCGGCCGTCCATCCAGATATCGCGCTTCTGTTCCTGCCACTGAATGTGCGTGTGCAGCTTGACGATCGACTGTGTCTTCTCGTTGACCTCGGCCGAGATGCGCAGGTTGCCGACACCACGGAAGCCGTAGGTCGAGGGATGCGGCTTGCACTGATGCTCAGGCAGGGTCAACAGCGAGGCATCCCAGCTGTCGGCCCGCATCCGCATCGCGTCGTTGATGGGCAGGCCGGCGTAGTCGCCGACATCGGGCCCCGGAATCCGCTCGATCTGATCCTCGTGGAAGATCGGCGCCCACATGCCGGTCAAGTCGACCTGCGCGAGAGCCGGGGACGCCACCGCGGTGAGAAGAACGGTCCACACGAGCATCCGGACATGCTGTCGCGTCATCGAGCGTCCTCGCATAGCAGATATATCTGTTCGGCGAAATCTTAGTGCTGTGTGGACTTTTTGTCGAATCGGCAATAGACTCCCGAGTCGGTCTGTCGAGCCCGTGTCCACGTTGATCCAGTCCAGCCCTCGCTTCTCTCCCCTGGACAGCATCGAGGTCGTCCGGCGACGACCGTAACCATAATCAGACTCTATGGATCCAACACATCTTCACCTGCTGCTCAATCACGTGCCGACCGTGGGCTTCGGCATCGGCGTCGCGCTCTTCGCGCTTGCCCTGCTCATTCGTAGCAGCGATCTGAAGCAGGCCAGCCTGGCCATCATCGTCGCCATTGCCCTCGTCTCGATTCCGACCTATACGACCGGCAACATGGCGCAGGCGACCCTGGAGGAGCGAGGCGAGGTCAGCGACGGCACGACCGAAGCCATGGTGACGCTCTCGCTGATCCAGACCCACGAAGGCGCGGCGTTTCTCGCGCTCGGCTTCATGGAGCTGACCGGGATGCTGGCCTGGCTCGCGCTCTGGAAATTCAGGCGCACCTCCGTGCTGACATGGGGCCTGGGCGGGACGATTCTGGTGCTGTCGCTGCTGACGCTCGGCCTGATGGCGCAGGCGGCCAATCTGGGTGGTTTGATCAACCATCCCGAGATACGCGGTACCGAGGAAGCGACCAGCTTCATCGGCCACTTCGCTCGCACGGTGGGCGACTACGTCAGGGACACACCGTGGACCTGGATCGCCGCGGAGACCCTCCATTTCATTGGCTTGTCGCTGCTGATTGGCGTCATCCTGCTGATCGACCTGCGCGTGCTCGGCTTCATGCCGAGGGTGCCGTTCAAGGCGCTCGATCGACTGCTGCCCTGGGCGATGCTCGGCTTCGCGCTCAATGTCTTCACGGGCATGTTGTTTTTCGCCGCGGCATTCGGGCAGTACACGAACAACCCCGCCTTCTTCTGGAAACTCATTTTCGTGATGCTGGCCGGGGCGAACACGCTCTATTTCACGTTCGACCATTCCTGGGCGAATGAACCCGGGCGCGACGCCTCGATGATCTCGAAGGCGGCCGCCGTCAGCGCGATGGTTCTCTGGGTGGGCGTGATGTATTGGGGCAGCATGCTCCCGTTCATCGGGAATGCATTTTGAGAATGTCCGCTGTTCACACTTCTCAGTTCTCGCTTCTCGGTGCGTGTTCGCGTTCGGGTCCGGCAACGAGCTTCGAGCGTCGCATGTTGAACCATGAACACGTGAACCTGAACACGAACCGGGCAGCGAGAAGAGAGAAGGGAGAACTACAAGGATGCAACTAGGTCTTACCGTATTTGCGGTCGTCCTGGTCGTGACCGTTGTGCTGGGCCTGTTCGGATATCTCATCGACAGAAGCGCGGACGGTCACGATGCACAGTGAGGGTCGATAACGATGGCTTTTCTGGAATGGCTCGAGACACTGTCGTACGCCACATGGGTGCGTGAGTCCCCGAGTCTGCTGGCGTTCCCTTCGCTACTGTTCATTCATACGCTGGGGATGGCGCTCGTGGCTGGTGGATCAGCAGTGATCTCGATGGCGCTTCTCGGCATGTGGCCGCGGACGTCGATCAAGCCGCTCGAACGTCTCTACCCGGTGATGTGGTTCGGGTTCTGGATCAACCTGTTCAGCGGCGTCTCGATCTTCATAAAGGACGCCACCATCTACGGGCGCAACCCCGACGTCTACGTGAAACTGGTGTTCGTCGCGGCGGGTGTGGCGCTGCTGACGATCATTCGCAAGCGGGTCTTCGGCGGTTCGTTCCCGGATTCAGGGCCGGTGCCGGGCAACGCCAAGATGCTGGCGTGGGCGTCGCTCGGCTGCTGGTTCTGCGCAATCGTTGCCGGACGCCTGATCGCGTACGTCGGTCCTGTCCCGGGTCTCTGATCCCTGCAGCGTAGGGCGGGTCTTGCTCTTTAGACCCGCCGCGGGTTCTCGACTTAAATCCGCCGGGTCCAAAGAACAGGACCCGGCCTACGCTACCGTCTTGACCTCCGCGCCGGCCGGCGCCGAGAGCGCCGCCTTCACATCAGCTACGGCAGATTCGGCAGGATTTGCGACGCCGACCAGAATCTTCCCATCTGAAACTTCGGGATCGTAAATCGACGACCCGCGTCCGAGCCGCGCGGCGATGACGAGCGTGATCACCGTCGCCAGGATCGCGCCGAGCATCGTCATCTCGAACGTGATGATCAGGTTCGGCCACCACGCGAAGATCGGGAGACCGCCGACGTTGATC
>JAICEG010000390.1 GCA_025924295.1 Vicinamibacteria bacterium | reverse complement strand
GTCTCTTTCACTCTCGATTGACGAGCGCGGCCGTCGGGATTCGCCGCGATTCGCGCTTCGCGACGCACATCGACGTCATGACGGCCGGCGGATGAACGCGAATCACCGTGGCCGATTTACTGCCATTCGACGCCTACCGCTTCGCAACCGCGATGGCATGGCTGGGCGCATTCCTCGCGCTCCTCGACCTGGCCGCGGTTGTTGCAGAACGAACCGTCCTCGCGATCGGGCAGAAGCTCCGGCGCCGCCGCCTCGAGCGACGCTATCGCTCGCGCCATCGTCACATCGTGCTGTTCTTCGTCTTCATGCTGACGTCCGCAGCGCACGCGCTGGGCCAGGACGTACTGCTGGCACGCGCCCGCGAAGCGGCGACGTCGGGACGCGCTGACGAGGCTTTGTCCATGCTGGAGGAGCGCCTGAATGAGTCGCCCCGCGACGTCGATGCACGCCTGCTCTACGGCCTGGTGCTCTCGTGGGAAGGGCGCTACGACGAGGCGCGCCCCGTGTTGCAGCAGGTGCTGGAACAGACACCCACCTACACCGATGCGCGCGTGGCACTGATGAACGTCGAGTACTGGTCGGGAAACTCCAACGAGGCGCGGGTGCAGGCCGAACAGATTCTCACGAACAACCCCGGCAACCCGACGGCGCGTGCCGTGCGCGAGCGTCTCGAGGCGGCGGCGCGCCCGTGGTGGACGAAGACGAGCTACACGCTCGACGCCTTCGACGATGGCAGCGATCCATGGCACGAGTTCTACCTGGCGCTGACGCGTCGAACGCCCGTGGGGTCATTGATCCTTCGGGGCAGCCACGCAGCGCGATTCGGGCTGGAGGACCAACTCATCGAGGTGGAGTTCTACCCTCGCTTCAGGCCCGGCAGCTATGCGTTCATCGGCGCTGGAGTCTCGACTGATGCCACGCTCTATCCCTACGACCGCTACGCGTTCGACTTCTATCAGTCACTCGGCGGCGGCTTCGAGGCGTCCGCCGGCGCGCGCTTTCTGGACTTTGGGGAGATCACGGAAATCTACGTCGGAACCTTCACCAAGTACATCGGAAACTGGATGCTGACCGGAAAGGTGTACCACGTGCCCGGCGAAGGCGCGCTCGACTCGACCTCCTACCACGGTCAGTTCCGTCGCTACTTCGGCGTGGACGGCACCAGCTACGCCGGCGCCACCTATAGTCATGGCCTCAGTCGGGAGGAGATCCGCAGCATCGACGATCTCGCACGGCTCCATTCCAACTCGGTCCGGGGAGAGTTCGACATCCTCTTCGGGCGGCGGTTACGAGTCGACGGCAGCGTCACCGCGAGTCACCAGGAACGTGTCGACCTGGCGCCGGTCTGGCAGACCACGTTGACCGCCGGCTTCGCAGTGCTGTTCTGACATGACGGCCTGGGCTCGTCTCACGGGCGGCTTGCTCGTTCTGGCTGTCTACGCATGGGCGTTGAGGCCCGCTGCGGTTTCTGTGACACCTGGTGGCAGTGCCTCCGATTCGGGTGTCGAGAACTGGCTACGTCTCAGTGACGATGCGTTCAAAGCCGGCCGGTATGCCGACGCGCTCGAGCCAACCTCTCGACTGGTCGAGCGCTTCCGCAACCAGCACGTCTACGCGCAGCGCCTCGCGCAGATTTTCGAGAAGCTGGATCGTCCGGCCGATGAGGCTGCCGCCTGGGAACAGTTCGTCGAGGTCTCGCCAACGCCGGTAGAAGGATGTCCACAGCTCGGCAACGCATACACGCGAGCCGGGGAGACCATCAAGGCGCTCGACGCGTTCGAGCGATGCGTCGCCTTCGATCCCCGCAACGGCGAGATGCTGTTCTTCCTTGGGTTGGCATACGAGCGTGCTGGCAGGGCCGACGATGCGGCTCACCAGTACAGGCAGTCGGCAGAGCTGAATCCCTCGAATGCCGACAGCCAGCTGGGCCTCGCTCGACTTGCCCTTCGCGCGAACAGAGTTGCCGAAGCCGGGCGGGCAGCCAACGCCGTGCTCACGCGATTCCCCATGAACGCCGATGCACTGCTCGTCGCCGGGCTGGTATCCGAACGAGAAGGTCGACTGCAGGATGCGCGCGGCTTCCTCGAACGCGCGCTGGCGAGCGCCGAGACGTACGTCGACGTGCACATCGCGCTCGCCCGTGTCGAGGAACGGCTCGGCCGCCGCGCCGAAGCGCGACTTCATCTCACACGCGCGCTGGAACTGGACCCGTCACGCCGCGGCGAGGTTGCGGCGGCACTCGAGCGGACCGCTGCTCCACGCTGATGAGAGTGGTCTGGAGCCGCGCCGTCGTCGCCGTCTTCTGGCTCTTCACGGCTGGCTATTGCCTGCTGAGCTCGATTCCGTTTGCTTCCGAGCAGTTCCTCAGGCCCCGACTCGTGCCGGCGCTGGCAACGCTGGCTGACTGGCACCCCTGGCTCTCCTTGTCGGCACTTCTGGCGACCGCGGCCGGACTGGCGCCCTGGCTGCGTGTGAGGCATCGATCAGCATGCCTGTTCGTTGCCGGGTGGGCACTGATCGCGGTGGTCTTGCTCATCGCTCCACCGCTCTCTCAACTCGATCCGTCCACAACGGCCCTGGCGCTGGCACTCCTGTCGCTGGTGCCACCGACATGGCTGTCGATGATGGACCTGCGCCCGGCGATGCCGCTGCCACTCCCTCGGCCCGACGACGGCGCCGACGATGTGCGGCGCGACTTCACGGTCTGTGCCATGGCCGCACTCGTGGTGACAACCATACACGCGGTCGCGGCGATCCCCTACGCGGTTCCCTTCGGCGCCGGGAGCGCCGGCCTCGGCGTACTGGACAGCCTGCTGACGCATCTCGTCGTCTTCTTGGGTGTGTTCGCGATCATCTGCGTGATCCGGGGCGCAGCTCGCCTCATCTCCACCGGACAGGGGGTGGAGGGCTGGATCGCGCGAGGCGTGATGGCATTCGTCCTCGCGCTCTTCGTCTTCACGATCGTGTTGCGCCCTCTCTCGATGGTGGGGCTGCCCGGTGCTTTGGTCGCTGCAGCATTTGGCGTGGCGCTCGCCGCAACGTTCGGCCCTCGTGCGACCACCGCTGCTCCCGGTGTTGCTCAAGCGCTCAGCGGTGTCGTTCCGCGATGGGCGACGCGCTCGTGGCTGGCCGGTATTGCGTGGCTGGCCGTCGTCGCCGCCGGGATCTGGTCGGTCGAGCAGCGCGCAGCGGTCACCGATTGGAACTTCACGGTCGCCAAGTCCGCGGCGTTCGTGTCCTGGTTGCTCGTGTTAGCCACCATGATGCGTCTCTTGCCCGCCCTGGCACGCGGCCCGGCGTGGCTGCCGTTCGTGCTCTGCTTTGCGGCACTGGGACTCAACGTTGCAGCGTCGAGTCCCACCGCCAGAGCAGCGCCCGCGATCGAAGCCTGGAAGGGGCGCGACCCGTCCTTGCGACTCATCTCGGATTCGCTCGCGCCAGCAGCCTCCGTCTCCGATGAAGGGCTCGCGGATTTCCTCCAGCTTCACACCAACATCCCACGCAGTACACGCGTCCAGCCCGTCACGATCGATCTGGCCGCGCTCGACGGGGCGCCGGCCCGCACGCGCCCTCACATCTTCGTGTTCGTCATCGACAGCCTGCGACGCGACTACCTCTCGCCCTACAACGACCAGGTCACGTTCACGCCTGCGATCGAACGATTCGCGCGCGAGAGCATCGTCTTCGAGCGGGCGTTCACGCACTACGGTGCGACCGGCCTGTCGGTTCCGTCCCTGTGGGTGGGCGGTCTCGTGCTGCACAAACAGTACGTGACGCCGTTCGCACCCATGAACACACTGAGCAAGCTCATCGATCACGAACAGTACGAGCAGTGGATCAGCATGGACAACATCCTCGACGTCATCCTGCCGCCGAGCGAGCATCGCACTCCCCTCGATGCCCGCACGCAGGTCGCCGACTTCCGCATGTGCACCACTCTCGCGGAGATTCGTGGCCGACTCGGCGAGGTGAAAGCCGAGGGCACCCCGGTGTTCGCCTACTCGCTTCCGCAGGACATCCACGTGTCGGTGATCACTCGTGAAGGAACGGCACCCGTGGACAACGAGCCGTACGGTTCATTCTATGCGCCGTACGCATCTCGCATCAGGCGGTTCGACCGGTGCTTCGGTGAGTTCATCGACGATCTGAAAGCACGCGGCCTGTTCGATCGCAGCATCATCGTCGTGACCTCCGATCATGGCGACTCGCTCGGCGAGCAGGGCCGCATGGGACACGCCTACACGATCTTCCCGGAGATCATCCAGGTGCCCCTTCTCGTGCACCTGCCGCCGGGGATGGCCGAAGAACATCACGCCGACACGTCAGCGCCGGCGTTCACAACGGATCTCACCCCCACGCTCTACGCGCTGCTCGGACATGAGCCGGCCCGTCCGGCCCCCTTCTTCGGCCGCGCGCTGTTTCGAAGGAAGACGGACCCGCTGCCGCCTCGATCGATTGAGCCCGAACTCGTTGCATCGAGTTACGGAAGCGTGTACGGAGTCCTGTCAGACGACGCCCGTCGTCTGTACGTCGTGGATGGGATCGCCCTTCGCGAGTATGCGTACGAACTCGATGGCAGCGCCGCCGGACAAGAGATTGGCGTGATGGATGAAGACCGCCCGCGCGGCCAGCAGGCCATCCGCGCGACGGTTGAAGCGATTGCACAGTTCTACGGCTATCAACCGTAGCGACCGGCGCTGGCATTTCTCATCTCCGAAGCGCCCGACGTCGACGCGGCGTTCGCACACACCCATGTCAGCGCAACGCCTCTGTGCCTCACCCGCGACACAGAAGTAAACGCGCGCTAGTGAATGATGCCGCGCCGGGTGGCGTAGCGAACCACTTCGACCGTGTTGTGCAGCCTCAGCTTCTGCAGCAGGTGTGCGCGATGCGTTTCGACGGTCGCCGGG
>JAICEG010000389.1 GCA_025924295.1 Vicinamibacteria bacterium | reverse complement strand
CGATCACTTTCTTGACGGCCCATGAGCCATCCGATCCATTGGAGCGCTTGCCTGTCGTGTCGCGGTACCAGACCCATATAGACGAGGACAGATCCTTCAGCGACACGACGACACCGGCAAAACCGTAGGCGTGCCTCGGGTCGTGGGCCGGCCGCAGTTCGAGCACCATCTGCTGCTCGGCGCCGAGATCGAGCTCCTGCAGATGTCGTCGCCGCCGCATATCCCAGAAGTGCAGTCGGCTCCCGTACTTCCCTCCGAGCAGGAGCTCGGGATTGACCCCGTGCTTGACCATATTGGGTGTGCCCCACGTGCTCGTCACCATCGTGTCGAAGCCGAGGTGCCACCACACGTCGTACGCGAGTTCCTGCGGCCCGCGATCGAGCTCCCAGCGGCCGCGCACTTCGAACGTCTGGGGGTCGAGGACGAACGTGCCGCCCGGGCCGTTTCCGTCGGGCGCACCCAGCGCGCTCATGTAGATTCCCTCCGGCCCGCAGTGGACGGTATGCGGCGCGGCGTAGCCGGTGCGACGAGCAAGCGTCTCGGCTTCGATCGTTTTCACGATCCGCGGCTGCCGTGGGTCTGGCTTGGTGTCCAGGATGTGAATACGCGAGGAGTGAATACCCGGCACGACCAGATAGCGCCGTTCCATGTGCGGATGTGGCGCGTACGGGCAGAGGCAGGAGCTGCACGCATTCCAACCGAAGTGGTGCAGTTCATCTCCCGCATCGGGCATGTCTGTCTGACCGACGAGGCGTCCATACGCGCGCGAGTCGGGGTCGAGGTCGACCACGCCGATCGCGTCGGCGCGGCCCGTGCCCGAGGGGTTGATCAGCGCGAGGTACGCGAGTCGCTCGGGCGGCGCCTTCGTGGCCATCGTTGGGGATGGGTAGAACGTGGGGTCGGGAGTCAGCATCGGCATCGTCTTCTCTCCTGTGATCGAGGCTGATCGTGAGGCCGGCAATGGCGCCGTCCAATGACTGCGACGCCGGATGCCTTGCTCGAGACCCCGGATTTGCTTGACGGGTTGACTCACGCTCTGGAATCCTTGACCGTTCCTCCGGCTCCGGCCGGGCCTCACCAGAGAACCGACGTGGATGTGCTCTCCGACGTGCTTCGCGTAGTGCGGTTGTCGGGAGCGGTGTTTTTCACGGCGGACTTCTCGTCACCGTGGGCAATCGAGTCGCCCATGCCCGACATGCTGGCGGCCGCGGTCATCCCGCAGGCCGAGTGCGTTGTCCTCTTTCATATCCTTGTCGACGGTGCGTGCGAGGTGGTCTGTGCCGACCATCCGATGGCGGCGATGGAGGCGGGTGA
Source organism: Vicinamibacteria bacterium (assembly GCA_025924295.1). Lineage (GTDB taxonomy): Bacteria > Acidobacteriota > Vicinamibacteria > Vicinamibacterales > UBA2999 > Gp6-AA40. The sequence continues at coordinate 3,599 of JAICEG010000389.1, read as the reverse complement.
CGTCGTGGTCTTTCCGCGCGGCGATCAGCACGTCATGCGCAGTCACTCGACCGCGAGCACGACCCCGCTGACGTCGGTGTTCTCGCCGGGCGCGTACGACGAACCCCCACAGTTGTCGTACGGGGGCGGTGGACGCACGTCGCGCTTCGTCTGCGGCTATCTGAACTGCGATCAGCGATTCAGTCCACTCGTCGAGGCGTTGCCGACGATGCTCCTCGTGAGAAGCCGCGACGACTACTCGGCGATCGAGGGGATCGATACCGGCGGCAGCCGGCCGACCACGGTGCCGCAAGGATCAGGGACGTGGCTGGGCACCACGCTGAAGTTCACCGTCAACGAAGCGAGAACCGGCCGCCCGGGGAATGCGGCCATTCTCGGACGACTCACGGAGCTGATGTTCGTCGAGATCCTGCGTGAGTACATGCAGCGTCTTCCTGCCGATCAGGGTGGCTGGCTGGCGGGACTCAACGACCCGCATATCGGCAAGGTGTTGCGGTTGATGCACGCCAACCCCGCTCGTGACTGGACGGTGGACGATCTCGCGCGCGAGGCGGCCGTCTCGCGCTCGGTGCTGGCGCAACGATTCACGGACCTCGTGGGTGAAACCCCGATGCGGTACCTCGCGAACTGGCGTATGCAGCTTGCCAAGCAGATGATGCGCGAGGGCGCAATCAATATCCAGGACGTGGCGACGCGTGTCGGCTACGAGTCCGAAGCCGCGTTCAACCGCGCGTTCAAACGCGCGACCGGCTCTCCTCCTGCTGCGTGGCGCAAGGGCGCGCTGAGCGCGTGAAGATCTGATTCGCGCTCGCGTTACCGTGTTCCCCTGACTCCACCGTCGAGGTCGAACGCCATCAGCAGGTTCTTGTAAGGCACGACGCGGCCGTGCACGGGCGCAATGCGTTCCGGATTCAGCTTCAGTTCCTGAACCCGCTGAGCGATCTGCGCGGCGTATTCCGGACCGCGCTCGGGAGTCCTGATCTCCTCGCCGGCCGGTGGGTTGTAGCCGTCTCCGTACATCAGGATGCGCTCCTTCGGGAGGTAGGCAATGAGCTGCCCCGTGTGATGTCCGTGGCCTGCCAGGTGATACAGCTCCACGGTTCGCGTCCGGTCGCTCAGCACTCTCTTGTCGCCCACGGTTTCAATCGTTGGCTTGTTCGACGTCGGCGCCGTGTCCTCGAGCGTCCGCGGCCTCGCCCACACCTCCTCGAAGAACGCCTTGTTATTTTCGTGCGTGATCACGGTGATGCCTTCGGCGACGTACTCACGCAGGCCGCCGGCGTGATCGTAGTGGGCATGGGTATTCACGACGTACCGGATCGGCTTGTTCGGGACCGTCTGACGGACCAGATCGTTGACGACCTTCGAGCGCGCGTCGCTCGTCGGCCCTTCGAGCATGACGATGTGATCGGCGAACTCGACGGCGAGGCTGCGCGTGCCGGCGGCGTTCAGCGACCAGAGACCCTCGCCGACCTTGTCGACACTGGCCACAGGCGTGGCGGGCGGAGCAGGTGCTGAGGCCACGTTGGCCGGTACTGGCAGCGAAACCGCGGCGTTCGGCTGCACGTCGTTGATCGTGATGTCGAGAGTGGGGAAGCCGTCTTGTTTCTCGACGATGTGCTTCGGGAACTGGATGGTGCCGAATTGCGCGTAGTCGGAGTACGTGACCTCGACCGGCACATCGCCGACGACCGGGTTCGTCGTCAGGTATTCGATCTTCTCCACGAGGTTGCCCTGATTGAGCGTGACCTTGACGTCGCGGTCCTCGGCTTTGAAGGTGAAGACGTTGCTGTCAGTGGGCGCGCCGCTTGCGAGGGCGGCCTTGACGACGCCGTGAGGCGTCAGCCAGATCTGTCGCAGGCGTTCGGTGACGGCACCGGGATTTGGCGCCGGCTGTGCGCCTCCCTCGCTCCAGGCGTTTTTCCCGCTGACGACCTGAGTGGTCCGCTGGTCGCTCGCGAACGGCTGGGCGCCTCCTCCGCGCGGCGGATGCTCACCCTGCGCACGCAGCATGTCGAGCTTCATCGCGGGCGTCTGGTAGTCGATGGCGACCGTGTAGGTCTTCACCTCGAATCGCGGCCACGGTCCGCCAGGACTGTATGCCTGTCCGAAGGCGTAATTGGTACCGCTCCCGGAGAACTGGATGGAGTTCAAGCTCGTCGCGCCCATCGCATCGGCTGCGGCGGCGGCGCCGCTCGGCCTGCTGCAACCGGAGACCGGGACCAGTAGCGCGAGGCCTACCAGAAGGGCTGTGATGGTTCGCATAGAAACTCCCTGTGAGGAGGCGCGAGGCGCGCCGACCGATTACCGGCAGGAATTCTACGAGAGGTGCGGTGAGATTTGCGCTGGTCGTTTTCGAGCAGTCGAAGCGCCCGTGTGGGCCGTTTCTGTCGGGCCGGGACTGACGGCAGGGCCGGTCCGAGTGTCGACGTGCCTTCGCTGGAGACACGCGACGTCCCAGTGATAGATTGTCTCGATGCGCACCTCGTTCAACGGATCACGTAGCGACCCTCGGGCAGTCGTCTACGCGCGTGCGACCATCGACCTGGCATCACGGGACGTCCGCATCGAAGACGTGCCGTGCCGGAACCTCGAGGATGTGCTGGGAGGATTCGGGCGATCGTTCCAGATCCTGGCGGAGCGGACCATCACGCATGCGTTCACGCCGGAGAATCCCCTGATCATCAACACCGGCGTGCTGACGGCGTCGAACGTCATGACCGGTCTCCGCACGTATTTCTCGGCTTACAGCCCACTCAAGGTGTCCAACAAGGGCCTGCCCGCTGCGATATGGTCGGCCGGGAGCTGCAAGTTCGGGCCGAAGCTCAAATGGACCGGGCTCGACGAGGTGATTGTGGAGGGCCGGTCCGACGTGCCTGTGTACCTGGTGATCCGGCACAGCGAGGAAGGTCCCCGGATTGCGTTCGAGCCCGCCGGCGATCTGCTCGGGCTCACCTGCCACGAGAAGATCATGTGGCTGCGCGATCGGTATGCCGACGCGCATTTCGCAGCGATCGGCCCCGCCGGCGAGCACTACGAGGATTGCTACATGGCGGCGGTGGCGCTCAGCACCGAAAACCAGCTCAGGTCGGGCGACGACAAGTGCCGATGGGCCGGCCGCGGCGGCATGGGCGCCGTCATGGGGTACAAGGGTGTGCTGGCGATCGTCGCACAGGCACCGGACCGCATTGCGAAGCTGAAGCCGGAGATTCGCGACATCAACAAGGCGGCGTCGACCGGCCCCGGATCGCGCAAGTTTCGCGAGAAGGATAAAGGCGGGCTCGGCGGGACGTGGTCGAACTACGAGCCGCTCGAGAAGTTCCACTTCGTCCCCCAGAACAACTTCCGGCCCACGGGCGACGGCAAGCCGGAGTTGATGTTCCGCGACCACGTTCAACCGGACTTCGTCGTCAAGGCCGAGTCGTGCTTTCGCTGCGGCATCAACTGCCACAAGAACGTGTACGAGAAGAACGCCGACGGGACGCGCGGCGGCTTCCTGGCCAAGTTCGACTACGAGCCGTTGAACCTGCTCTCGACCAATATCGGGATTCACGATCCGCGCAAGGCGGCAACGCTCATCAGCCTGGTCGATCGACTCG
>JAICEG010000388.1 GCA_025924295.1 Vicinamibacteria bacterium | reverse complement strand
GGTCGCCGAGCGGATAGAACTGTGCCTCTTCGACCGCAATGGGCACGAGACGCGAGTGAACCTTCCCGAGCGCAGCGCATTCTGCTGGCACGGCTACCTGCGCGGCGTCGGGCCCGGACAACGGTATGGGTTTCGCGTGCATGGCCCGTGGGATCCGGCCAACGGGCTGCGGTGCAACCCGGCCAAGCTCCTCGTCGATCCCTATGCGCGCGCCATTACGGGAGGTATCGAGTGGGACCCGTCGGTGTTTCCCTATCCGCTCGGCGGCGACGACCTCCAGCGCGACGAGCGCGACAACGCCGCCTATATACCCAAGGCGGTCGTCGTCGACGACGCCTTTGACTGGGAGGGCGACAGTCCGTTGCGCCGCAAACTGCACGAGACCGTGATCTACGAGGTGCATCTGAAGGGCTTCACCCGGCAGCATCCGGACATCCCGGCGCCGATTCGAGGGACCTACGCAGGGCTGGCGCATCCCGCGGCGGTCGAGCATCTGACATCGCTCGGCGTGACCGCGGTGGAGCTGCTGCCGATTCACGAGTTCGTGCACGAACTCCACCTGCTCGACAAAGGCCTGCGCAACTACTGGGGCTATCACTCCTATGGGTACTTCGCTCCGCAAGGCGAGTATTCATCGCAGGGTGACCGCGGTGGACAGGTTCGCGAATTCAAGCAGATGGTGAAGGCGCTGCACGCGGCAGGACTCGAAGTGATTCTCGACGTCGTCTACAACCACACCGGCGAAGGCAATCATCTCGGCCCGATGCTGAACCTCAAGGGGATCGACAATCGCGCCTACTACCGGACCGTGGACGGCGACGCGCGCTACTACATGGACTACACCGGCACCGGCAACAGCCTCAACATGCGTCATCCGCACGCGCTGATGCTGGTGATGGACTCGCTGCGCTATTGGGTGCAGGAGATGCACGTGGACGGGTTCCGCTTCGATCTCGCGTCCACACTGGCGCGCGGCCTGTATGAAGTCGATCGCCTGTCAGCCTTTTTCGACATCATTCACCAGGATCCGACGCTCAGTGGCGTGAAGCTGATCGCCGAGCCGTGGGACCTTGGTGAAGGCGGATACCAGGTCGGGAACTTTCCGGTCAGATGGTGCGAGTGGAACGGCCGTTACCGCGACACCGTTCGCGACTTCTGGCGCGGACAGGGCGCCACGCTGGGCGAGTTTGCCAGCCGGTTCACCGGCAGTTCCGACCTCTACGAAGACAACGGCCGCAGGCCGTATGCCAGCGTGAACTTCGTGACGGCGCACGATGGCTTCACCTTGCGGGACCTGGTCTCGTACAACGAGAAGCACAACGAGGCGAACGGCGAGAACGGTAACGATGGCGAGAGCCACAATCGATCCTGGAACTGCGGCGCAGAAGGACCGACTGATGATGCGGCCGTCAACGCGCTCCGCTCGCGCCAGCAGCGGAACATCCTCACGACACTGCTGCTCTCGCAAGGGATCCCGATGCTGCTGGGCGGAGACGAGATCGGTCGAACGCAGCGCGGCAACAACAACGCCTACTGCCAGGACAACGAGATTTCATGGTTCTCGTGGGAGAACATCGACAAGGATCTGCTGGAGTTCACGAGACGCCTGATTCATCTGCAGGCGAGTCACCCGGCGTTTCGGCGGCGGGGCTGGTTCAAGGGGCGCTCTGCTCGCGGCGTGGGTGTCGGTGACATTGCCTGGTTCAGGCCCGACGGCAGGGAAATGGCGGACGAGGACTGGCATCAGGCCAGCACCAACTCCTTTGCCGTGTTCCTGAACGGCGACGCGTTGAGGGAACTGGACGACGACGGGCGCCCCGTGAGGGACGACAGCTTTCTCCTGCTCTTCAACGCGCACCATGAACCGCTGACGTTCACGCTGCCGCCGGCGTCGTTCGGACGCCGGTGGGAGACCGTCATCGACACCGGCGCGGGGCTTCAACTGAAGCCCCGCACTCTCGAAGCGGCAGACAGACGGGAAGTCGCCGAACGGACGATGCTGGTGCTGTCGCGAGCATCGTCGGCGTAGTACCTGCGCGGCGACTAGGACGCGGCCGCCCCCAACCTGGTGGTCGACGAACGTGACCACGAGTGCGGCGTTGAAACCGGCTGCACGGGAACGACTGCGACAGGGCCGGTGGCAGGTCGGCTGATCCCAAGCTTCCGCATCCTGGTCCGAAGCGTGCTCGGGCACAGGCCGAGGATCTTGGCGGCGCCGGTCGCACCCTCGATACGCCAGTGCGTGCTCTGAAGGACGCGTTGAATATGCGCGCGCTGGACGTCGGCGAGCGAGTACAGGTCTTCAGGCACGGGCGGGGTGTCGCGATGAATCCCCTCACCGGCGAAGTCCGAAAGATCGAGAACCCCATTGCGCGAGAGAATCACCGCCTGCTGAATCACGTTCTCGAGCTCGCGGATGTTACCCGGCCAGTCGTAGCGCTGGAGCGCCTCGAGCGATCCCGACGCGATGCGATCGATCGGTCTTCCCAGCTGCCGTCCCAGCCGATCGCAGAAGTGATGCAGCAGGGCCGGCAAGTCGTCACGTCGCTCGCGCAAAGCTGGCAGCGTGATGGGAAACACGTTGAGTCGATAGAAGAGATCCTGGCGGAACTTTCCGCTGCGCACGTCGTCGACGAGGTTCCGGTTCGTGGCAGCGATGATGCGGACGTCGGTCTGCACCGTCCGCACGCCGCCCAGCCTCTCGACCTGCCCCTCCTGCAACACACGCAGAAGCTTGGGCTGCAGTTCGAGCGGCAGCTCACCGATCTCGTCGAGGAAGATGGTTCCGCCATCCGCCAGCTCGAAGCGGCCAGCCTGCGAGTTGTGTGCGCCCGTGAAGGCGCCGCGCTCGCGGCCGAACAGCTCGCTCTCGATCAACGTGGGCGGCAACGCCCCGCAGTTGACCACGACGAACTTCTTGTGACGCCGCGGGCTTTCGTTGTGAATCGCCCGGGCAATCAGCTCCTTGCCGGTTCCCGTCTCGCCGAGCAGCAACACGCTGGCGCTGGTTGCGGCGACCTGCTCGACGCGGTACATCACGTATTTCAGAACGTCGCTCGCGCCGACGATCGTGCGATCCGCTGTCATCGAGTCGCTTGCGGAAGATGGGGTCACCGTCAATGGTGCCCTGTGTGGAAGATACGAACCCATATCACCTTCTTCCGTGAGAGAAGCCCACGACGCGACGCGGAAACCGCGAAGGTCCGTAGGCCCTTCTTCATGATGGCGGCACGCTATCAAGGCGGCGTGAGGCTCGACAAGTGGGACCTTGGTCCTATGCCCCTCCTTGCCGTTGCGGGGACCGTCCCGGCGCTGTATGCTCGATCGTCACGCACCGTTCACGTGACTGTCACATGGCCGAGAACACAGCCAAGCTGACGCTGGTTGTCGTCGACGATGACACGGATATTCGACGTGCGGTGGGACGCTCTCTCCGCTCGTATGGGTATGAGGTGCGTCTGTTCGAGTCCGGCGAAGCCTATCTGTCGCAGAGGTGCGACGCCGACTGCGCGATCGTGGACATTGGCTTGCCCGGTGTGAGCGGCCTCGAGATGGCAGCGCAGATACGACAGACCGGTTGCGCCATGCCGATCGTGTTCATCACGGCTCACGATGATCTGGCGGAGCGCGCGATGCGGCAGACCCCGATGCCCGTGCTCAAGAAACCGGTCGACGAAGATGATCTGCTCGGCGCCATCGCCCAGGTGACCGGCGGTCACACATGGGCCCGCAGCACCAGCTAGCTCCGACTGATTCGGTTCCCCATCAGACGCACCAGCGCAGCGACTGAGTCGACGTTCAGTTTGCGTGTGACCCGCCCGCGGTGCACCTTCACGGTCTTCTCGCTCATGCCCAGTTCGTAGGCGATCTGCTTGTTGAGTAACCCCTGGGCCACGAGTTCGCACACCTCGCGCTCCCGTTTGGTGAGCCGCGCCAGCCGCTCGTCGGCCTCTTTCTCCAGGTGCTGCTGCTGACGCACGGTCACCGCCTGGAGACGTGCGCGTTCGAGCGCCTCCAGCAACTGCTCCTCGTCGACGGGCTTGACGAGAAAATCGATCGCACCTTCCCGCATCGCGCGCGCCGTCGACGGCACGTCCCCTTCGGCACTGAGAAAGACGATCGGCATCTGGATGCCCTTGCGGCTCATTTCCCCCTGCACATCCAGCCCATTGAGCCCCGGCATCTTCAGGTCGACCAGCAGACAGGCAACTCCTTAATACGACGCACGTTCGAGAATTGCTGTTGGCGTGGTGAACGACTCTACCGCGATGTTGTTGACGCGTAACATTCGCTCGAGCGCCCTGAGGACGCCCGGGTCATCGTCCACCGCAAAGACGCGGAGGTCGGCTTCCATCTGTCGGGGTGCCAACAGTCTACACGGCCACGTAACATTCCGATCGTGTTCGTTTGTCGATCAGTAAAACTACTGGTTACTGATCGATTCCGCCAGAGACAGGGGAAGGCTCTGATCTATCATTCCCTTGGCCTGACCGGGTGTGGTCAGGTGCTCTGCCGCGGACACTCAACTCTTCGGAGCAGGGGGATTTCTGGCTCTCGACCTCAATTGTCGAGCCACGGATCGCTTTCATGCCCAAGCTCAGCCGAGCCTCTACCCCTCCCTGCACGGTATTCGTTGCCGGCCAGGCCAGCGCGCCAACGACCATCGCGTCGCGGCGTTCGAACTCCTGGGGGACGTTCTGAGCCGCGTGCCCGCCATCGCCATACTGGCGCTGGTTGCGTGCGCGGCGCCTCTGACGTTTGCGCAGCAGGGTTCGCTCAGCGACAAGAAAGTGCTCGCGCTGTACTGGTACGCGCGAGAGTCTCCGACAAACGAGCTCTACGAGAGGGGTCTCCGCCGGGCGTTGGCAGTCCCGCAAGGCGGGCCGGAGTACTACTCGGAGTACCTCGAGATCGACCGATTTCC
>JAICEG010000387.1 GCA_025924295.1 Vicinamibacteria bacterium | reverse complement strand
GATCCAGAACATGTTCGACAAACTCACCTCAGTTGAATCGCGCTACGACGAGCTGATGACGAAGCTCGGCACCGTCGAAGTGCAGTCGGATCCTTCGGAGTACAAGAAGGCGGCGAAAGCGCTGGCGGAGCTCGAGCCACTCGTGCAGAAGTTTCGCGAGTTCAAGGGCGTCGAGCTCGACATCGCGGGTGCCGAAGAACTGTTCCGTAGCGCCGACACCGACATGCGCGAGCTTGCCGATGAAGAGCTGAAGTCGCTGGGCGCGCGACGGGAAGCGCTGCTCCATGAGCTGAAGATCCTGCTCGTGCCGAAGGACCCGAACGACGAGAAGAACGTCATCCTCGAAATTCGTGCCGGCACCGGTGGCGACGAAGCCGCCCTTTTCGCAGGTGACCTCTTCCGGATGTACACGCGCTACGCCGAGCGCCAGGGCTGGAAGCTCGACGTGATGTCGAGCAGCGAGACGGGTGGCGGCGGTCTGAAGGAAGCGATCGTGTCGATCGAAGGCAAGGGCGTCTACAGTCGACTGAAGTACGAGAGCGGCGTGCATCGCGTGCAGCGAGTCCCCGCGACCGAGGCCAGCGGGCGTATTCACACCTCGACGGCCACAGTTGCCGTGCTACCGGAGGCCGAGGAAGTCGACATCCAGATCAACGAAAAGGACCTGCGGGTCGACACCTTCTGTTCGAGCGGCCCAGGCGGGCAGAGCGTCAACACGACGTACTCGGCAGTGCGCATCACTCACCTGCCGACGAACCTCGTCGTCTCACAGCAGGACGAAAAGTCTCAGATCAAGAACCGCGCAAAGGCGATGAAAGTGCTGCGAGCGCGTCTCTACGAGATGGAGATGCAGAAGCAGCAGGACGCGATCGCCAGGGAACGGCGGGGGCAGGTGGGCACGGGTGAGCGCTCCGAGAAGATTCGCACCTACAACTTCCCTCAGAGCCGTATCACCGATCATCGCATCAACTTCACGACGCATCAGTTGCACGGCGTGCTCGAAGGGGACCTTCGCGAACTCGTCGACGAGGTGACGTCGTTCTACAACGCGCAGAAGCTGAAGGAAGTCACGACGGTTGGACCTGAGGACGCGTGACTCCCGACCCCATTACGTTTTTGCATGAGCGCCTCGCGGCAGGACACGAGCGTCTCGTGGCGGCGGGCATCGAGCCGACAGCGGCGGCGATCGACGTCGATCTGTTCGCGCGCACGATCCTTGGCTGGGATCGCGCTCGCGTGCTGACCGCGCGGAGCGAGCCGGCGCCTGAAGCGCTCGAACCGCGCTTCTCCGAGTGGATTCGCCGCCGCGCCGAACGCGAGCCGTCCGCCTATATTGTCGGAGCGCGAGAGTTCTGGGGACTCGATTTCCGTGTCAGTCCCGATGTGCTCATACCGAGGCCCGAGACCGAGTTCATTGTCGAAGAGGCGCTCGACATCCTGCAGGAGCTCGCACTCGCATCACCGCGTCTTGCCGACATCGGCACGGGCAGCGGCTGCATTGCGGTCAGCCTGCTTCACGAGCTTCCATCGGCTCACCTGATCGCGACCGATGTGTCGTCGGCCGCGCTGACGGTTGCGCGCGACAACGCGCGGCAGCACGGCGTGCAGGATCGCATCGCCTGCGTCGAGACGTCGTTCCTTGACGGGATCAATGGCCCATTCGATCTGATCGTGGCCAACCCGCCGTATGTCAAAGACGGTGACAAGGTCGCACTCAGTCGTGACGTCCGACATGAGCCCGACGTGGCGCTCTTCGGTGGCGAGAGTGGGCTGCACGGTCTCCAGGCCGTGCTCGACGCAGCAGTTCGAACGCTGGTGAGCGGTGGCTGGCTGGTCATGGAGTTCGGTTTCGGGCAGGACGATGACGTGAGGCAACTCGTGGCATCGCGCCCGGCATTGCGCGTCGAGCGCATTCGCGAGGATCTTCAGGGCATCCCCCGTACCGCCGTCATTCAACGATCATGAGCGACTGCCTCTTCTGCAAGATCATCGCAGGACAGATTCCCGGTCGATTCGTCTTCGAAGACCACGAGCTCGTCGCCATCCGCGACATCAACCCGCAGGCGCCGCTTCACGTCTTGATCATTCCGCGGCGCCACATCGCGACATTGAACGACCTCACGCCCCATGACGATGCTCTCGTCGGTTCAATGCAGCGAGCAGCGGCCGCCATCGCCAAAGAACACGGGTACGCCGACTCCGGATACCGGACGGTGTTCAACGTCAACCGCGAGGCCGGCCAGACCGTTTTCCATATCCACCTCCATCTGCTGGCCGGACGCGGATTGGGTTGGCCGCCGGGCTGACCAGCTCCGGGCGTATGATCGCCAGACTCCACGTCTCGACCCGAGGTGTGGCGACGGGAAGGAGCAACAGCCATGGGACTCTTGGACGGCATCCTCAGCAGCGTGGCAGGGTCTGTTCTCAACAGCGGTCAGCAGCAGGACGGTGGCAATCCGCTCGACGTATTGGTCAACAGTCTCGGTGCTGGCGGTCAGGCGCGTGGGAACGATTTGCTCGGCGCGGTCATGTCGATCGTTCAGCAGAACGGAGGTTTGCCGGGCATCGTCAACATGCTGCGCAACAACGGCCTCGGACAGCAAGCTGACTCCTGGGTCGGCACAGGCCCGAATGCCGGTGTGTCGGCCGAACAGATGACGGACGTGTTCGGCGGGTCGGGGCTGGGGAACCTGGCTTCGCAGCTCGGTACGTCGCCGGGGCAGGCTGGATCGATCCTCTCGCAGATCCTGCCGGAACTGGTGAACCAGCTCACACCGAATGGTCAGATTCCGGAGAACCACAACGATCTGGTGTCGCAGGCGCTGTCGATGCTGCAACGTTGATCTCGCGGATGGCTATCTCTCTCACGCCTGAAACGAAGAAGCAGCTTCTGGCATCCATCAAGCGCTACTTCATCGAGCACATGGACGAGGAGATCGGCGACCTCAAGGCCGGTTTCCTGCTCGATTACTGCCTGCAGGAGATCGGACCTGTCGTCTACAACCGGGCGATCGCCGAGGCGCAGGCCTACTTCCAGGAACGGGCGGTCGATCTGGAAGGCGTCTGCTACGAGAAGGAGTTCACGTTCTGGGCCCCGAAGTCAGGCGGCCGTTCATCGCGCTGATCGCCGTCCAGGCCGCCCACTCGATCGAGGAGTACGTCGGCGGACTCTACGACTCGTTTCCACCTGCCCGCTTCGTCAGCGGATTGATCTCGAGCGACCTCGAGCGCGGATTTCTGATTGCCAACGTCGTCGTGGTCGCATTCGGCGCCTGGTGCGCCCTTTGGCCAGTTCGACGAGGCTGGCCATCGGCATCCCTGTTTGCGTGGCTGTGGGTGGGCATCGAGACCATCAACGGCATCGGCCATCCATTGTGGTCGCTGGCCCAGGGAGGGTATACACCTGGCGTGGCGACGGCACCGCTGCTGCTCGTGCTTGCCGCGCTCGTCGCTCGCGGGCTTCGATCTAGTTGATCAATGCCGGCAACTCCGCCATCGATCTGATCACAGGAACGCCGGCCGCGGGCGCGGGGTCGTCCGAACGATGCACGAGCACGCCGCGCATGCCGACACGCCGCGCGCCGTCGATGTCGTGAGCGACGCTGTCACCAACCATCAGCGATTCGCGCGCGTCGACTCCGGCCAGCGTCAGTGCCGCCTCGAAAATACTGGGGTGCGGTTTCATGTAGCCGTGCTCGGACGACGACACCGCAGCAGTGATGAGGCCCCGGAGCTGGAAGTGCTCCTGAAACGACGCGAGGCAGCGGTGCGAGTTGGAGATGAGCCCGATCTTCAGCCCGCGGCCGGCCAACTCCTGCAGCACCGGCGCCACGTCGTCGTAGAGCAGGAAGTGCTGGCAGGCGGCCCATTCGTTGTAGATCTCGGTCGCGCACTCGTCCAGTCGCGGCCCCGAACCACCCATCTCTTCGATGATGCGACGGGTGTAACAGACGAAGATGTCCGCGTCGTAGGCGTGATCCTGCGCGGCATCCAGGATCGATGACGCCGCGCGTACGGCATGGCCGAAACGAGATGGATCGACCGTCATTCCGTACCGGGCGCAGAAGGCCGCGTAGCCTTCCCCCTGGAAGGTCGGGCCCGGATAAATCAGTGTGAAGTCGACGTCGAAGAAAACCGCGGAAATGGCTCGGCGTGTCACGAGAGAGGTCCTTCAAATGGCCCGGCAACGACAACGGTTGCGTTGTCGGGGTCAATGGCGCGCCGCGCTGCGTCGTGGACCTGCTCGCGTGTCACCGCTCTCAGCAGATCGGGCATACGGACGTCGTAGTCGAGACCAAGGCCGAAAAACTCGACTGTCTGGAGATACGTCGCGATGCCGATATTGGTTTCGAGCGCGCGTGGCATCGATCCGATCAGATACTGCTTGGACTCCTGAAGCTCCTGTTCGGTCGGACCGCCGTCCACCAGCGCCCTGAGCTCGGTGTCGATCGAGGCCACCGCTTTGCTGACATTGGCCGGGCTCACGCCCGCCCTGATGCTGAGAGGGCCCGGCATGAGGTTCGCGTCGAGTGAGCTGAACACGTAGTACGCCATCCCTTGTTGCTCCCGGATGCTGTCGCCGAGCCGCCCGCCAAGTGAGTATTGACCGAGGATGTTGTTCATCAGCCAAAACGCGTCATACGACGAATCCCGGCGTGCGATCGTGACGAAGCCATAGGCAATGTCGGTTTGCGACTTGTTCATCATCGGAACGACGCGAGTGCGACGATTGCCCGAAGAAGTTCCAGTATCCAGCGTCAATGGGACAGACCCGGTCACAGTCGGCGCCATCCACTCCCCGAAGACACCGTGAGCTCTGTCGATTGCCCGAGCGGGGTCGATATCCCCCACGAGCGCGAGAGACAGCGCGGCCGGAGCGCAGTGTGCGGCATGAAACTCCTCGAGCGCTGGTCTCTCAATGCGTTCAACGCTCT
>JAICEG010000386.1 GCA_025924295.1 Vicinamibacteria bacterium | reverse complement strand
GATGTCATCACGCTGGGCAAGGGCGTCCACCCGCAGCTGGCGCACGTTTCGTCGATGGAAGGGGTCATCACCGCGGAACGGATCGCCGGCAAGACGGTGCAGCCGCTCAACTACGACCATGTGCCCGGCTGCACGTATTGCGATCCGGAGATTGGCAGTGTCGGCCTGACCGAAGCTCAGGCGCGGGCGCAGGGCTATGACGTCCGCATCGGCACGTTCCCGTTCGGTGTCCTCGGTCGGGCCAGGATGGCGGGGGAGCTGGAAGGGTTCGTGAAGATCGTTGCCGACAAGAAGTACGATGAAGTGCTGGGGGTGCACATGATCGGCCCCCGGTCGACCGAGCTGGTCGCTGAGGCGGTGCTCGCGCTTCGACTCGAGTGCACCGTGGAGGAACTGATCAAGACCATTCATGCGCACCCGACGTTCTCCGAAGCTGTCGGGGAGGCGGCGCATGCCACCCACGGCGCAGCGATACACATGTGAGGCTTTCGGCTCTGGGCTTTGGGCCGTCGGCCGGTTCGTGGTTGAACCCTGATCCGTGCGAGAGCCAAGAGCCTAGAGTCCAGAGCCACAGAGAGTTCTCTCCATGCCCACTCCCGTCCTCATGCCCCAGATGGGCGAATCAATCGCCGAAGGCACCATCGTTCGATGGATCAAGAAAGTGGGTGAAGCGGTCGACCGGGATGAGCCGCTCTTCGAGATCTCCACGGACAAGGTCGACGCGGAGATACCCGCACCTGCCGCAGGTGTGCTGACCGAGATCAAAGTGAAGGAAGGCGAGACCGTCGCGGTCAACAGCGTCGTCGCGACGATTGGCTCATCGTCTGAGGTCTCGAAGCCGGAACCGGCTGACAGCGTGGCTCCTGCGAGTGGGCACTCGCGCGACTCCATCGTCGCTGCCGACGTCGTCGATCAGCCTCATGTGAAGACGGGCACGCCGGCACGCAAGACCAACGGGCGCGCGGCGGCTGCGGCCAAGCCGGTGGAAGACGACTCACGCAAGCAGCGCTCGTCGCCGCTGGTGCGACGCATCGCGCGTGACAACGACGTCGACATCTCACAGATTCACGGATCGGGTCTGGGTGGGCGAGTCACCAAGCACGACATCCTCGAGTACATCGAAGGCGGGGTGCGCGATCAAGGAGCGGGAGCCCAGGAGACCCAGGAATCAGCCGACGCGCGCAGCGCCCGGCCTGCCGGGCCCGTCGAGATCAAACCGCTCTCCGTGATGCGCAGGAAGATCGCCGAGCACATGGTGTTGAGCCGGCGCACCTCGGCGCACGTGCACTCGGTGTTTCACGTCAACTTCTCGACCGTCGAGCGAATCCGCCGGCAGAGGAAAGCCGAATTCGAGCAGCTGGGCGCCAAGCTGACCTACATGTCTTTCATCGCAAAGGCGGTCGTCTCGGCGCTTCGTCGATTCCCGGTGGTGAATGCGTCGCTCGATGGCGACAACGTCATTTACAAGAAAGACATCAACCTGGGTATCGCGGTTGCGCTCGACAGCGGTCTCATCGTGCCGGTCATCAAGCACGCCGATGAAAAGAACCTGCTCGGCCTGAGCCGGGCCGTGGCTGACATCGCGGCGCGGGCACGGTCCAAGCAGCTGAAGCCGGAAGAAGTGCAGGACGGCACGTTTACGATCACGAATCCAGGTGTTTTCGGTTCCCAGTTCGGGATGCCGATCATCAACCAGCCGCAGGTCGCGATTCTTGGTGTCGGGACAATCGAGAAGCGGCCGATCGTCATCGACGATGCGATCGCGATTCGGACGATGGCGTATCTCACGCTCGGCTTCGACCATCGCCTGGTCGACGGAGCGACCGGCGATCAGTTCATGGCCCACATCAAGCAGCAGATTGAGAACTTCGATGAGTAAAGACACCGGGTGTCATTTCGCAGTGGGGACGGGCGAAATGACACCCGGTGTCTTGGAAGTCAGGCGACTCGGCCTGATCGGTTACGACGAAGCGCTCGCCCTTCAGCGCGAGCTGGTCGAGGAACGACGCGCCGACCGGGTGCCCGACCTGCTCCTGCTGCTCGAGCATCCTCCGGTCATCACCCTCGGCGTTCGAAGCGAGATCGCACGCGCCAACGTCGTGGCCAGCGGCGAGCGGCTTGCCGATCTCGGGGTCACCATCCACGAGACCGGCCGCGGCGGTGACGTCACGTATCATGGCCCGGGTCAAATCGTCGGTTACCCGATCCTGGATTTGCGGCCCGACCGGTGCGACGTGCACCAGTACGTGCGCGACCTCGAAGAGGTGATGATTCGGACGTGCGCCGCGTACGGCGTCCGCGCCGGCCGGCTGTCGGGGCTCACGGGTACTTGGGTCGGAGCGGAGAAGATCGGCGCGATCGGGATTCGCATCTCGCGCTGGATCACGAGCCACGGATTCGCCTTCAACGTTCGAACCGACCTCGAGCATTTCAAGTTGATCGTGCCCTGTGGGATCACCGACCGCGGGGTGACCTCGCTCGAGAAGGTCACCGGCAGGTCGATCCCGATGCGTGACATCGAGGACGCGATCACTCGAAGCTTTGCAGAAGTGTTCGAGCGAGAGCCGAGAGCCTGAAGCCGAAAGCCTATTTATTGATCAGGGACAGCACGGCCTCGCCGACACCGCGGCCGGCGGCTGAGACCACCTCGATCCGGACGTTGCGCCAGGTGACCACATCCCCCGACGATGCAGGACGGTTGAGCAGCAGCAGCACGAGACCGCTGATCGTTGTCACCTTCTCGTGCTCGAGCGAGCGGCCGATGGCGCTCCCCGCTTCATCGAGCCGCACCGTGCCACGAACGCGGACACTTCCATCGGCCTCTTGCACAATCGGTCGACGCACCCGCCCCTCGTCGATCTCGCCGACGACTTCCTCGAACAGGTCTTCGATGGTCACGAGGCCCGCCGTGCCGCCGTGTTGATCCATCACGACGGCCATCTGCGCCCGGTAGCGGCGCATGGCGGCGAGCACTTCGTCGAGTTGCGCCGGGCCCGGAACGTAGGGGAGGGCCCTGGCATCGCGCGCCGCGATCGGTTGGTTGGAGACGAGGTGACGAAGAATTTCTTTGATGTGCAGGCTGCCGATGATGTTGTCGAGGTCGCCGCTGTAGACCGGATACCTGGTGTGGGCGTGCGTTCGGACGATGGCCCTGAGCTCATCGGGTTCGGCTCCGACAGGAATCCCCGCGAGCAGCACGCGCGGCACCATCACCTCGCCGGCCGTGCGGTCGCCAAAGGCAAAGAGGTCGCGCAGGATCTGCCCTGACTCGCCCCGCAGCAGGCCGCCTTCCTGGCTTTCCCGCACGATGAACTGGAGTTCCTCGGCGGTGTGATAGCGCTCGCGATCGACCTCGCGTCGCTCGACACCCGCCAGCCGCAGCAGCTTGTTGCCTACGGCGTTGAGCCCGACCACGAGCGGCAGGATCGCGTACTGGATGGCGCGAATGAGGGGCGAGACGTAGAGTACCGTCTTGTCTGCCTTCTGCAGGGCAAGAGCCTTCGGCACCATCTCGCCAATCACGATGTGAAGGTAGGTCAGCACCGCCACGGCCACGATGCTCGCCACTGTGTGCGCGGCAATCCAGCCGAGCGTCTCCAGGTTGACGAACCAGGGCTGAATCCGCCCGGCGAGCCAGTGCTCACCATACATACCGAGGCCGAGACTCGCGACCGAGATGCCAATCTGGGTCGTCGCGATGTAGCGATCCTGCCGCCGCGGGTCTTCCAGCACGTAGAGCACTCGTTGCGCGAGCCCGCTGCCTTGAGCGGCCTGGTGTTCGATGCTCGCGCGCGGCGCGCCCACGATGGCGAACTCCGCCGCGACGAAGAGACCGTTCGCGAGCACGAGGAAGAAGATGATCGCAATCGGGATGACGATCTCCATCACCGTGCATCCTCCGACGGCACCTGGACCACGCGCCGCGCGACGACGGACTGCGGAATGCGATCTTTCACCCGTTCCACTTCGAACTCGTAGTCGCCGACGACTGCCGTGTCCCCCACTGACGGGATGTGCCCCAGCGCCTCAGTGACCAGCCCTCCCAGCGTCGATGCGTCGGTCTCCCATGTCGTGTCGAGCAGCAGACTGGCATCCTCGACTCCCATTTCGCCGGGGAGGCGGGTGCGACCGTCTGCGAGTGTTTCACCGGCGGGCTGACCGGATCTGAATTCGTCGCCGACATGGCCGAACAGTTCGGTCAGCACGTCGGCCAGGGTGAGCAAGCCGGCCGTTCCCCCGAACTCGTCGACGACCAGTGCCTGATGCGAGCGCCGCTCGCGCAGATCCTTCAGGACCCTGTCAGCGGCCACGCTCTCGTGGACCGATGGAATCGTACGGATCAACTGAGCGAGACTCTCTCCGGGTCTGCCCTCGACGAACCAGCGAACCAGGTCCTTCGTGCGGAGGATGCCGACGATGTTGTCGATCGTCCCGCGGTAGATCGGGAGCCGCGAGTACGGGCTCTGGACCACGATGCTCACCACTTCGTTGAGCGGCGTGTCGATCGAGATGGCCGAGATCCTCTTGCGCGGCACCATGAGCTGCCGTGCCTGCCGCAGATTGAGTCGCAGCGCACGTTGCAGACGGCGATGCTCATCGGGCTCGAGAAGACCACCGTCGCGGCTCTCGGCAATGAGCAGCTCGATCTCGTCAGGTGAATGAATGTGACGATGCGCCTGGTGTGGCGCGCCCAGAAGTCGAAGGATGAGCAGCCCTGACCCGTTCAGCCACCTGATGAAGGGGCGATAGATCCACTGCGACGCCAGCATCGGAAGCAGCGTGTAGAGCGACGTCTGCGTGGGGTACTGGAGGGCAAGAGACTTGGGCACGAGCTCGGCGAAGACCACCTGCGCCACCGTCAAGGTAAGCAGCACCATGATGGTTGACGTCGATTCGGCGACGACCTGCTGCAGTCCTCCCAGTGCGATGAAATACGGCGCGAG
>JAICEG010000385.1 GCA_025924295.1 Vicinamibacteria bacterium | reverse complement strand
AGGACGCGGTCGATGATGAACCGCATGAACAGCGGCTCGACCATCTGCAAGCCGGCGCCGACGAGCGCGAGCGCGAACACGACGGCAACCCGGTAGCGGTGCGGCCAGAGCCAGCGCAGGTACTCGCGCCCGTATTCGCGCCGCCTCCCGGTGAGCCATCCCGCAGGCTTGCCGGCCGCATCCTCGTCGACACGCGCGGAGTCGTCTGCGGGCTTCAGCCCCTTTGCCGCATCAACCTGTGCATCAAGGCGGCCCTGCTTGTAGTCCTCGACGAAGCGCAGGTAGCGTTGACGTGACGTCCGAGCTCGTCCATCCTTGGCAGTCATGGTGGCTGGGAACTCAACATAGTGTAACGATAGAGGCCAGCAATGAATTCGCCGGCCCGATCCGTCGTGCCGTTGATCCTCGCGGTCGTGCTCGCCGGATGGCAGCCGGTCATCAGCAGCGCGCAGGCGCCGATCGACGTCTACGACCTTGCCGACTATCGGCTCACCCCAGAGGTCTTCAAGCAGTTCGTGCAGGCGAGCCAAAGGGTTGGTGAGATCACTCGCAGCGATTCCCAGTTCACCTTCGCGCCTCTCTTCACCAAAGAAGTCGTCCTGTCAGGTGATGCCGTGGCGATGGCAACCGGGCTGGTTGCACGACTCGACAATCATGCGGGCCTGAGCGCGGCTCTTCAGACCGCGAAGCTGACGTCGCGCGAGTACTCGAAGTTCGCGATCACGCTGGTCGCCGCCCACATGGCTCACGGCTTCATCAAAGCAGGCGTCTTACCGCGCGTACCGGACGGGGCCCCCACCCACAACGTGGAGTTCGTGGACACACATCAGACCGAGGTCACGGCCGTACTCGCCGAGCTCGGGATGCGGAACTGAGTCAAGCGTTCGGCTCTGGGCTCTCGACTCTGGGCTCTGGGCTTCGATTCACGCTTCGACGTTCACCACAAAACGGCCGCGCGCCTTGCCAGCGAGCAGGGTGGCAAAGGCGTCATGCAAGCCTTCGAGTGGAATCTCAGTGGCGATCGCGTGCAGAGCCGGCGGCTTCATGTCCGTGGCCAGGCGACGCCAGACCTCGCTCCGGGTCTCCATCGGGCACGCAACGGAATCGATCCCGATGAGCGACACCCCTCTCAGGATGAACGGCATCACCGTCGTGTGCAGCTCGAATCCGCCGGTTAACCCAGTACTCGCGATCCCGCCCCAGGAGTCGGTCGTGCGCGTCAGCCAGGCGAGCATCTCGCCACCGACCGCATCGACCGCGCCTGCCCACTGCGCCTTCTCGAGCGGCCGCGTACCCATCTCGAGCGTCGCGCGCGTCAACACCTCGCGTGCACCCAGCTGCTGCAGGTAGTCTCGCGCATCGTCCTTACCGGTAATGGCCGTCACGTGATAGCCAAGCCGCGCGAGAGCGGCAACGGCAATACTCCCGACACCACCCGTGGAGCCGGTGACGACAACGCTGCCGCGTGCGGGGCGAAGTCCATTGCGTTCGAGCCGGACCACTGAGAGACCGGCAGTGAAGCCTGCCGTGCCGAGCGCCATCGACTCGAATGGTGTGAGGCTCTCCGGCAAGCGGACCACCCATTCGGCTGGCACTCGAACATAGCCCGCATACCCTCCGTCCTGCGCAACGCCCAGGTCGTAGCCGGTGACCAGCACCTGATCGCCCTGGCGGAATCGTGAATCACTGCTCGATGCCACGACCCCGGCGACGTCGATGCCGCCAATGAGCGGAAAGCGTCGCAGGATCTTGCCGGTTCCAGTTGCCGCCAGCGCGTCTTTGTAGTTCACGCTCGAGTATGACGCCTTGATGACCACGTCGCCGGCGCTCAGCTCGTCGAGCGCGGCATCGACGACTGAGCCGGAAATCTTGCCGTCCTGATTGACGATGCGAAAGGCACGGAACGTCTGCATTGGTGCGATTATGATTCCTTTTTGCGTGGGAGGTTCGGTGAGTGTCGTGACGCCCGTCGTGCAGAAGTGGATCGAGGAGGGCCTGACCAACCCGGAAGCCTTCTGGGCGCGGGCCGCGGACGCTGTCCCGTGGTTTCGACGATGGGACCGCGTGTTCGAATGGAACTTCCCCACCTTCCGCTGGTTCATCGGCGGTGAAACGAACCTCGCATACAACGCGCTCGATCGACACGTGGCGGCAGGAAGAGGCGGTCATCCCGCGCTCATCTACATGAACGAGCGCGGTGAACGTCGGGCATTCACCTACCAGGAACTTCTGGCGCTCGTCGAATCGATCGCGGCATCGCTCCGCGCACTCGGGATCGGAAAAGGCGATCGGTTGACCATTTACATGCCGACGTCGCCGGAAGCGATCGCGCTGATGCTGGCGACAGTCCGGATTGGCGCCATCCACTCGGTCGTCTTCGCCGGGTTCGGCGCCAACGCCCTCGCCGGCCGCATCAGCGCCAGCGGCTCACGACTGGTCTTCGCAGCCGACGTGACGTACCGCAAGGGCAAAGAGGTCGACCTCAAAGCGATCGTGAACGATGCGCTCGCCACGTGTGATTCCCTCGAGCACGTGATCGTGCTCGAGCGAGGCACCCATCGTGCCCCGCTGCACGGGCCGCGCGAAATTGGATGGGACGAGTTCCTCTCGCGCGGCCGCGGCGGGTCTGGCGAGCATGTCGTGATGGAGTCGAACGAGGCCTCATTCATTCTCGCGACCTCCGGCACGACCGCACGCCCCAAGCTCGCCGTTCACACGCATGGCGGCTACCAGGTCCATATCTCGAGCATGGGGCGATGGTGCTTCGGCCTCAAACCGTCGGACGTGTGGTGGGCCACCTCCGATGTCGGCTGGATCGTCGGGCACAGCTACATGGTGTATGCCCCGCTGCTGGCCGGTTGCACTACCGTGGCATTCGAAGGAGCGCTCGATCATCCGACGCCGGATGCGCACTGGCGCGCGGCTGTCGAAGAACTTGGCGTCACCGGCATCTTCACATCTCCGACGGCGGTGCGCCTGCTTCGACGGTACGGAGAGCGCACGTTGAGCGATGTCGATCACAGCCGGCTCGAGCGCGTCGTCTGCGCGGGAGAGGTGCTCAATCCCCTGGCATGGGACTGGTTGCAGAACACGGTGCTCGGCGGACGAGTACCCGTCATCGATCACATGTGGCAAACGGAAACCGGCGGTCCCGTGTTCGGCAACCCGTACGGGATCGACCTGCTGCCGATCAAGCCGGGGGCGTCAGGTCCACCGTTGCCTGGCATCGATGCCGCCGTCGTCAACCTCGATGGCACGCCGTGCGCCCCGAACGAGAAGGGCATCATGGTCTTGCAGCGGCCGTTCCCCGGGATGACGCCGCGGCTGTGGGGTGAGATGGAGCGGTACGGTGCCGACTACTGGCAGAAGATCCCGAACGTGTACTACTCGGGCGATTCAGCGCACGTGGACGAGGACGGCTACTACTGGTTCGCCGGGCGCGCTGACGAGGTGATCAAGATCGCGGCGCATCGCCTTGGCACGATCGAAGTGGAAAGCGCCTTCCTGACTCACCCGTCGGTTGCGGAGTGCGGTGTCGTCGGACGCCCGGACGAAACCCGTGGCGAGGTCATCACCGCGTTCGTCCTGCTGAAACACGGCTACAGCCCGTCATCCGATCTTCGGACGGCGCTGCTCGGCTGCGTGCGTAAAGAACTTGGACCAGTCGCCGTTGTCGGCGAGATCAACTTCGTGACGCTGTTGCCCAAGACGAGAAGCGGCAAGATCATGCGCCGCGTCCTCAAGGCGGTGGTGCTCGACCGCGATCCCGGCGACATCACCACGATCGAGGATGAAGGATCGGTCGAGGAAGCCCGGCTTGCCTGGGCCGAGCTGCGTCAGAGCATCCGTGATTGATTGAGCCGCCGCTTTTCCAGCAGCCTCTCGAGCCCCTCCCGCGTCATCGGCCCTTTCAGCTGCGATACCGCCTGCGTCACGTAGTCGTTGTCGAACACGAGCGCCTCGTCGACGAACACGCGCTCGAGCGACCGCCACGGCAGCGCCGGAAAACGATGGTGAATACCGTGGTAGTTGAAGTTCAGAATCACAGGAGACAGCCAGCGCGGCAATCGCAGGTTGTAGCCATGGAGCCGGTCACCGAGCGGCGAGCCGTAGTGATACAGGTAATCCAGGAACGAGATGAGGAAGGCTCGAATAAGGAAGTGGATGGCGAGTATCCACCAGTACCGCCCGTACAACACGGCCGACGCGGCGATGGCCGCAAAGATGATGGAGGCGTCGATTCGGATGGCCCGGAAATGGTAGGGTGAGCGAAAGATCCGTCGCAGCACGACGTTGGCCATCGGGTCTGCTTCAAACGCCTTCGTGAGCATCGGTTGGACGATGCTGCGAGGCAGCCAGAACAGCATCGGCACGATCAACTCGGCCTTGTACAACCCGCCCAGGAGAAAGAAGTAGTAGCCGATCGCGAAGGATCGCCGCTCGGCGGCCGTCAGCGACGTGTCGTACACCTCGAGGTGTTCATCCTGCGTCCGGTTCACGCTGTGATGTGTCACGTGGGCGGTGGCGACGAAGTCGAACGGTGAACCGAAGCAAATCCCCACGACTCGCCCGAGGAGATCGTTCAGCGACAGGCCAAGCAGTGGCAGGCGCGTTGTCGGCGCGAGCGAGCGATGGATCGCTTCATGAAACACCGAGAACAGGCTGTTGCTCGTGCACGAGATCGCGATCACCATCCAGACTGCCGCGCCGGGATTGGGAAGGAGCAGGAGCGGAAACAGGAAGAGGACGAACACAGTGAGCGCGACGTGGGCAAGGCACAGCAGGTAGTTCACCGGGTAGTTGACCGCGACCGCCCGAACGATACGGTCGTCCATCTGCTCTTGATCGATCGACATAGCCAGTCACTCTTGCTTCACAAATGACGGAATTTTCGCTCGTAGTCGACGGACAAGGCGTCACGGAAGTCGAAGTACGGCACGGCGTT
>JAICEG010000384.1 GCA_025924295.1 Vicinamibacteria bacterium | reverse complement strand
CGCAGATGACTATCGTGACTGACGACAGCCGCCATCAGGCCACGTCGCGGATGAGCCAGTTGCGGAAATCGTCCCGAGCGGCGAGCTAACACCACGCGTTCCGCGTGGTGAAGTCAAAGGGCAAAGGTATACGCTCGGTCGGCGTCGCTTAGTCATCCGCGAACTAGTGGCGACCCGGTTCTGGTGAAATCCACCGACGCCACGTCCCTGACGAAGCGATCGTTGAAGCGCATGACCTCGACGTGTTGCGGATGCGCCTGGTAGGCACGCAGCGCATCGACCGAGTCGAACGCCATGATCAGCACCAGGTCCCAGCTGCGGGCATCGTGCAGTTCGTCGCGACCGATCTCGAGACGGCGAATCTGGTCGATCGAGTCGCGAAGGGCCAGCATGCGCTCGCAGAAGGATGCCACGTGTGCGGCGGTCGTTCCCTCTCGATACTTCAGGAAGACGTAGTGTTCCAGCATCGCGTCACGCCTGGCGGACCCGGGCCCCAGGCGGGATGATCGAGGGGGCCCCGTTCAGCTTCTCCTTGGCGAAGCCGGCCGCCGCCCTGTAGCGGCTCATGAACTCGTCGCGCTCGGCAGGCGGGATGACAGCATCGATGTCGTCGAACACGCCGCCGCAGCGCTCGTCCAGCAGGTTGAGCAACCCGAACGGTCCCGCACCGCGATTGCGCAGCACCACCGCGGAGATCTCGCCGCAGAGCTGCGCGTCGTAGGCCTGAAGGGCCCGCGGCGTTACGCCGTGCTCGAGCATGGCGGCACCCAGCACGCGCGCATCCATGACGGCCTGGCTCGCGCCGTTCGAGCCGGTCGGATACATGACATGTGCGGCGTCGCCGAGCAGCGCCGCGTGGCCGTCCACCCATGTTGGTACAGGATCGCGATCGATCATCGGATACTCGAACACCTCGTCGGCACCCCGCAGCATGGCCGGGACGTCCAGCCACTCGTACTGCCAGCCCTGAAAGTGGCCGACGACATCGTCGATGTCGACCTTCTTGTTCCAGTCGCCATCGCCCCAGCCGTTTCGGTTATCGACGGTGATTTCCGCGATCCAGTTGATGGTCGCGAGGCCGGTGACGGGGTCGGGTTCCGAGATCGGGTAGAAGACGACCCGGTGGCGATGGGTGCCGAGGCCGACAAACGACGCGCCGGTTCGAATGGGCACTCCCGGTGTCGTGCCACGCCACATGATGGCGCCGCCCCACTGAATCGGCGGCTGGCCGGGATGCATCTGTGCCCGCACGGCTGAGTGCAGTCCGTCCGCGCCGATCAGCAGGGCGCCGTCGAGCTCCTGGCACTCGCCGTCGCGAGTCCGGATCAGCGCGGTGATGCCGCACCCGGTCTCATGGTTGCGATAGCCGGTGACCTCCATGCCCGTGCGGATGGCGTCGACGCCGAGCCGTTCGACCGCCGTCTCGTACAGGAGCACCTGCAGGCCGCCCCGGTGAACGGAGTACTGCGGCCACTTGTAACCTGCGAGGAGGCCACGGGGTTCCGAGTAGACGTCATTGCCGTTCAACCCGACGAGCGCCCACTCCTTGGTCTGCACGCCGATCGTCGCGAGACTCTCGGGTCCGATCCCGAGCTCGTAGAGTTCCCGTACGGCGTTGGGCTGCAGGTTGATACCCACGCCGAGTGGTCTGAGGCGTGCCACCGACTCCAGCACGACGCACGGCACGCCAATCTGGTGCAGTGTCAGGGCGACGCTCAGCCCCCCGATCCCGCCGCCGGCGACGAGAACGGGCAAACGATCCCCGGACGGTGTCTGTGGTCTTCGTGTCATTTTGCAGGGCGCTACCACGCGGCGTGCCTCGAGGGCACGCACAAGGATACAGAGATCGGCGACTGAGCGAGAAAGCCTGACAGTCCTGTATCATCACCGGCTATCATCACCGGCGAGCGCGTGGTTTCCCCAGAGCAGAGGAGGACGTGGTGACACAACGCAGACGACACCTCAGTTGGTTGATCGCATTCACGGGGTTCTGCCTGACAGGTCTCACGGCCAAGCCGGACGCGCATCATTCCTTCGCCATGTACGACCAAACGGTCACCAGGACGATGAGTGGCAAGCTGGTACGCCTCATCCCCGGCAGCAGCCATTCGCAAATTGTGTTCGACCTGATGGACGCGGAGGGAAAGCCGGCGCTCGCTCCCGATGGTAAGCCGGTGAAATGGCAGGTGGAGCTGGGCTCGGCTGCCAACATCGCGCGGCAGGGCGTGACGGTCAAGACCGTGACGCCCGGCACGATACTCACGGTATCGCTGTATCCCCAACGCAATGGTGCGAATCAGGGGGCGATTGCGGGTCCGCTCGTGCTCTGCGGAACGACGATGCCAGCGGGCGGCTGCACGCCTCAGACCGGCACCGTCATGAAGCCACCCGCGAACTAACCTCAGTGGAGGCGTCACGATGAACCTGACTCGCACGCTCGCCACCGCGTGGATGGCTATCGCGATCGCGGTGGCCGTGGACGCGCAGCAAGAGCAAGGCACACGGACGAGGGACGCCGCGCAGGGACGAGGCGGGGGGCGCGGAAATGTCGTGCGTTCGACGACGCCTCCGCCCGGCGTCACGCCCTTGCCGGTGGACATGTTTACCACCAGGAATTTCTACCTCGATCGACAGTACTGGGCCGACAAACGATACGCGCGGTGCAACACGCCGAACCTGCTCTGGCAGCACAATCTCGGCACCAACCCGCTCGGATTCTGGGGCGACTGCAACGTCGACATCCCGATCGAGAAGATCGTGAGTCCCTATCCGTACAAGACCGCCGAGGAGCATTACAACGCGCTTCTCGCCGAGACCAAGAAGGCCGGCGGTCCGACCCAACACACGTGGCAGACGTTACCGAAGTGGGATGGCTTCTACGTGCGAAGCGGATTGGATGATGCCTGGATCTATGGCAGCCGGATGCAGTCCGGCACCCTGATTCCGCTCCTGACCCCGGAGTACCAGAAGCGCTACGTGCAGCAGCAGTATCACGAGACGGTGAGCAACTCCCCGCAATGGAGTGCGTCGTTCTGCTACCCGGAAGGGCTGATGCGGTGGTGGTCGCAGCCCGGACCCAGCGGTGTGTTCGAGGTCATGATGAACCCGTATCAGGTGCAGTTCCTCTCCGGGACTGCCGGCAACCTGATGCGCCGTTTCCTGATCGGCCGCAAGCACGTACAGGAAGTGCCGCAATGGTACGGCGAGACCGTGGGTTTCTGGAACGGCACCACGCTCATCGCCTGGACAGCCAATGTGCAGGGCTGGACGCTCACCCACAACATGTTCGAGTACAGCAACTCCATGGAGATCGTCGAAACATTTCGGCCGAGCGCCGATGGCCGCAGGATCACGTGGGAGGCGACCTTCTATGATCCCGAGGCGTTCGTGCGACCCGTGCATGCGGTCACCATCCTGAATCTCAACAAGCGCCTCGACGACCCTGAGGCGCGACACACCTACGTCGAGTGCCGCGTCGCGAGCACGATCGTCAACGGTCCTGACGGCAGGCCCGTGCAGTTGACATTCGGTGATCCTGGCTTCATCGACTACTTCGGCCGGCCGTGGGCTCAGAACTGGGAGGAGCACTTCGAGAAGGGGTGGGAGAAACCGGAGAACTAGTAATTCAGCACTCGGTCCGCCACTAAGGAGCCCGGGTTCGGCGTCGCCGGTGGCGCCGCCAGGCCTGCAGCCCAATCGAGCAGCACAGTGATCGAAGTCGTCGTGTCGTCACGGCGCGCGTCGATGAGGAACGAGTGCCCGTCTGGCATCGCCGCGTACGAATCGCGGGCGCCGGACGGGTCATCGGTCATCGTCGTTCGAAACAACTGCCGAGGCGCGCCGAACGAATCGGCGTCAGTGATGGTGACAGCCATCAGCGATCGATCCGGCGCCAGAAAAAACAGCTCCCGCTGGTCTCCTCGCCATTGCGGCTGGGCGCCGCCGCCGGTCGAGACGCGCTGCGGCGGGCTCAACTCGGGGTATCGCTGCACGTACACCTCCTGCGTGCCGGAGCTGTCCGAGACGTACGCGATCCACCGGCCGTTGGGTGATATGCGTGCCTGTGCTTCGTTGTACCCCGTCTTGAGAAGGGGTCGCGCGGCACCGCCGGAAACCGGGAGCTGCCACAGATCCAGCTTCGTCCCGGCGTCGTGTTGCGTGTAGATGATCACTTCCGCGGCGGAAGACCAGTCGTTGAGCACTTTGACTGCCTCGCCGCTCACGACACGTTCGGCATGTCCGGCACCGCCGCTCGGGCCGACATACAGGTCGAGTCCTGCGCGAGACGTGAACGCGACGCGAGCACCATCGGGTGACCACACCGCCGCAATACCGTCTGCGGCAAGCTGCGTCGAGCGGTGTTGCGCCAGATCCACGAGCCAGACGCCGGTGGAGTCGGTCAGCGAACTTGCCGCGAGCACGAAGCGGCCATCACGTGAGACCCGGAAGTTGAACATCGAGGTCGGCACGTCGAGGGCGCCTTGTGGCCGGCCGGACCGATCGACCCAGGTCAACTGCTGCTCCGTCGCACCTGCGCGAAACGTCAACATGTCACGCGATGCCGAGGGGCCGTTCCCTTCTGAAAGCGATGGCGTCGTCACCCCGATCGCAAGGCGCACCGCCCGCCCGCCGAAGCGCAGATTCATGGCATCGAAGGCTTCGGCCATCAGCATGCCATGTTGCAGGTACACCAGAAACCCAGGGGCGACATACGTTGCCGCACTGACCGAGTCGAGCAATCGAGTGCTGCCAGGCGCGTCGACACTGCCGACGTACACGCCCGCGCGCGTCTTGTCTGGGCTGATGACCTGGTAGAGGAAACGGCGACCGTCAGGTAAAAACTGTGGCCACGCGTGAGCGACGTCGAGTGCCGTGTGATCGAGTCGCGTGAGACGCGACACTGGTCCACCCCGCGCCGGAACGGCATACAGGCCGGTCACCCATTCG
>JAICEG010000383.1 GCA_025924295.1 Vicinamibacteria bacterium | reverse complement strand
TTCCATCGTTATGGCACGGGCACCGTGGCGATGATGTCGTCAATGACCATCTCGACGCTGACGCCGTGGCTGGCGGCGTGCGGTCCGAGCCACACGCGATGGCTCAGGATGTACCTTGCCAGATCCTGGATGTCTTCGGGGTACACCTCCGCTCGACGGTGCAGCAGCAGCGCCCACACCTTCACCAGGCGGCCCCAGCAGATCGTGGCGCGCGGCGACGCGCCGAGATCCACGCACTTCTCGACGAGCGATGACGGTGAGCGGTGGTGCCACTCGGTCTCCGCGTTGTACGGTCGCGTGGCGCCGACGAGACGACGGATGTACTTGGCGAGCGCATCGTGCAGGAAGACCTCGCGTGTGATCACCGACCGCAGCTCGATGATGCGCTCCTTCGGCACGAGCGGTTTGAGACGCACCTGCTTGAAGTCGAAGTTGACGAGCTTCTCCTCCTCCTGCGGCTGCAGGTACGCGATGTTGATCATGATCGCGAAGCGATCGGTCGCCGCTTCCGACAAGGGGAACGTGCCCTGCCCCAGTTCGACCGGGTTCATCGTGGCGATCGCAAAGCTGAAGGGCGCCATCTCGTAGGTCGTCTTGCCGACGGTGACCGTGCGATCCTGGAGGCCTTCGAGGAACGCGCTCTGCGACTTGAGAGGGATGCGGTTGATCTCGTCGAGGAGGATGACCTCGGCAGACGCGAGCGGCCCGAACTCGGTGATGAACTCGCCGGTGGCGGGGTTGATCATCTGGAAGCCGACGATCTCGGTCGGCTGCAGGTCGGCGCGCCCCTGAAGGCGGGCGAACTTCGCGTTGCTGATGGCCGCAAGGATCACCCCGAAGAACGTCTTGCCGACACCGGGTACACCTCTGAGAAGCAGGTTGCCAGCGTTGACCTGACGCTTCTGGTCCTTGTCGTAGGTGGTCGGGATTTCCGAGAGCAGAACGACGTTGGCGAGCGCTTTTTCCGTATCGTAGCCGACGAGCGCGTTCCCTGCCTCGGCCACGATCGCTTGGTGCAGGTCGATGGCTTCCTGGAGTTCCGTGTGCATGAACTGTGGATCATACTTGACCTTTGCCCCGTGCCCTCGCCTGTAGCCCTTGTGCTACCTTGCAGCCCCCATGCAGACAGCCCGTGCACCTCGAAGTGTGAGCACCCATCACCCGTCCAGTGAGAACTCCGTCCGCCTCGTGGCGGTGGCAAGCTTCATCGGTACCACGATCGAGTGGTACGACTTCTTCCTCTACGGCACCGCGGCGGCCCTGGTCTTCAACCGCCTGTTCTTCCCGACGTTCGACCCTCTGATGGGCACGCTGGCCGCGTTCGGCACCTATGCCGTGGGCTTCTTCGCGCGGCCGGTCGGCGGCATCGTCATCGGACACTACGGCGACCGGATCGGCCGCAAGTCGATGCTCGTGCTCACGCTCGTGATCATGGGCGTCGCCACGTTCCTGATTGGTCTGCTTCCCACGTACGAGCAGGCTGGTCCATGGGCAGCCGTCGGCCTCGTACTTCTACGTATCGCGCAGGGCTTCGGCGTCGGCGGGGAATGGGGAGGCGCGGTGCTGATGGCCGTCGAGCACGCTCCTCCGGGCAAACGTGGTTACTACGGAAGCTGGCCGCAAGTCGGCGTGCCAGCCGGACTGGTGTTGTCGACGGCTGTCTTCGCCGTGTTCGCGCGGCTCCCCGAAGCACAGTTCCTCAGCTGGGGATGGCGCGTGCCGTTCCTCCTGAGCGCGCTGCTGGTCGTCGTCGGATTGCTGATTCGCGTGCGCATCCTCGAGACGCCGGCATTCACCAGGGTCAAGGAGGAATCGCGCGAGGCACGTCAGCCGATTGTCGAGGTGCTCGCGAACTACCCGAAGCAAGTACTGCTCGCGATGGGCGCGCGCTTCGCAGAGAACGGCGCGTTCTACATCTACAGCGTGTTCGTCCTCACCTATGCGACACAACAGGTGAAGATGTCGCAGCAGATCGTTCTCAACGGGATGTTGATCGGTGCGAGCCTCGAACTGCTGGCGATCCCGTTCTTCGGCGCGCTCTCAGATCGTCTCGGACGCCGACCGGTCTACTTGTTTGGCGCCGTCATGACGGCGTTGTGGGCCTACCCGCTGTTCTGGCTGCTCGATACCGGATCGCCACCACTCGTCTGGCTGGCGTTGATCGTCGCGTTCGTGTTCTCGCATGCGGCGATGTACGGTCCGCAGGCCGCGTTCCTGTCGGAGCTGTTCGGCACGCGCGTCCGCTACAGCGGTGCGTCGCTCGGCGCGCAACTGGCCGCGGTACTGGCCGGCGGCACGTCGCCGTTCATTGCCACTCTTCTGCTCGCCAACTACGGCACCAGCGCGCTCGTGCTCTACATCATCGCCATGGCGCTCATCACGATCGTGGCCGTCATCCTTGCGTCGGAGACGCACAAGGATCACATAGACTAGGCTCTTGGCTCCCGGCCTTTGGCTCTCGCCCTGAGCCTTGTACCAGCAATCCGAGAGCCCAGAGAGTCGAGAGCCGAGCGCCAAATGCAGATGATGAAAGCCGCCATCCTCGAATCCGCCCCCGGCGGCGTCCATGTCGAAGAGATCCCGCTACCCGAACCAGGGGCCGGCGAGGTCCTGGTCAAAGTCAGTGCCTGTGGCGTCTGTCATACCGACCTGCACGTGATGAAGGCCGAGGTCGCGTTTCCCACGCCGGCAGTGATGGGCCACGAGATCTCGGGAACCGTTGCGGCGCTCGGGCCGGGCGTGAAAGGCCTCACCATTGGATCGAAAGTCGTCTCGGCTTTCATCATGCCCTGCGGGTTCTGCACGCCGTGCGGTGCCGGCCGCGATGACCTCTGCGACAGCTTCTTCGCGATGAACCGTCTGAAGGGGACGCTCTACGACGGGACCACTCGGCTGAAGCGACGGAACGGCTCACCCATCGCGATGTACTCGATGGCAGGACTCGCCGAGTACTCGGTCGTGCCGGCAACCGACGTGTTTCCACTTGCCGATGGTTTGCCGCTCGAGGAGTCGGCGGTACTCGGATGCGCAGTGTTCACGGCGTATGGCGCCGTACGTCACGGTGCAGAGCTGCGGGGCGGCGAACGGATCGCCGTCGTGGCCGTCGGCGGCGTCGGCATCAACGTGATTCAGATCGCGCACGCATTTGGCGCGTCGCAGATCATCGCGGTCGACGTCAAGGACGACAAACTCGAGGCCGCGCGCCGTCTCGGTGCCACTGATGTCGTCAACGCTGCCACCACGGACGCCACCGCACGCGTGCGTGAGCTGACCGATGGCCGTGGCGTCGACGTGGCATTCGAGGTCCTCGGACTGCCGCAGACCTTTACCCAGGCATTCGAGATGATTCGCGACGGCGGTCGGATGGTGGCGGTCGGCATCGCGCCCGGCAAGACCGCGGCACCGGTTGAAATCACGCGGCTCGTCCGACGCGAGCTGCGCATCGTCGGATCGTACGGCGCGAGAACCAGGAGCGACATGCCGGAAATCATCCGCCTGGCGGCCAAGGGCATCTTCCGGCCGGAATCGATGGTGACACAGCGATTCTCGCTGGCGGACGCGGATGCGGCATACAAGGCACTGGCCCGAGGAGAAATCGTCGGCCGCGCCATCGTCGTACCATAAATGTAAGGGGGTCGGGGGTCATTTGTTGAGGACATATCGGAGTCTCGGCACACCGAGTGTCCTGATCAAATGACCCCCGACTCCATTTGAAGGAGCAGCGATGATCGGGCAGGAAACGTTGTTGAAGAATTTCGTCGGCGGACAGTGGGAGACCGCATCATCGGCGCAGGCGATTCCCGTGCGCAACCCCGCGACCGGAGAAGTCATCGCCGAGGCGCCGCTGTCGGGCGGTACCGATGTGGCCAAGGCGGTCGCTGCCGCGTCGAAGGCGCTGCAGGCGTGGCGACGAACGCCCGCGGGCGACCGCATTCAGCCGCTCTTCCGCTTGAAGGCGCTGCTCGACGCGCAGTTCAGCGAGATCGCAGCCCTCGTCACCCAGGAATGCGGCAAGACGCTCGCCGAAGCGGAAGGCGAGCTGAAACGAGGAATCGAGAACGTCGAGGTCGCAACCGGCATCCCATCGCTCATGATGGGCAGCAACCTCGAAGACATCGCCTCGGGCATCGATGAACTGATGATCCGTCAGCCCGTCGGTGTCGTCGGCGTCATCACGCCATTCAACTTCCCCGGCATGATTCCGCTCTGGTTCCTGCCGTACGCCGTCGCGTGCGGCAACACCGTCGTCCTCAAGCCCTCGGAGAAGACGCCGCTCACCATGGCGCGCGTGCTGCAACTCTGCGAGAAAGCGGGATTCCCGCCCGGTGTGATCAACCTCGTCCACGGCGGCAAGGATGCCGTCGACGCATTGATCGATCACCCGGACGTGCGGGCCATCTCGTTCGTCGGCTCGACGCCGGTCGCGCGTTACGTCTACAGCCGCGCGGCGGCAAACGGTAAACGCGTGCAGTGTCAGGGCGGCGCCAAGAACCCGATCGTGGTACTCCCCGACGCCGACATGGATATGACGACGAAGATCGTCGCTGACTCTGCGTTCGGCTGCGCCGGACAGCGCTGCCTCGCATCGTCAGTCGTGATCACCGTGGCCGACGCCGAGAAGACCTTCACGCAGCAGATCAGCGACGCGGCCTCGTCCCGGAAAGTCGGCTACGGCCTCGACAAGGGCACCGAGATGGGACCGGTCATCTCTGCAGAGAGCAAGACCCGCATCGAAGGGCTCATCGCACAGGGCGTCGCGGCGGGCGCCAAGCCGCTCGTCGATGGACGCAACACTCGTATCGATGGCTACGCAAGCGGACACTTCGTGCGACCCACGGTGCTCGCCAACGTCGACCCGACCAGCGAGCTGGCACGCACGGAAGTCTTCGGCCCCGTGCTCAGCGTGATGCGCGCCGACAACGTCGAAGCCGCGATCGAGATGATCAACC
>JAICEG010000382.1 GCA_025924295.1 Vicinamibacteria bacterium | reverse complement strand
GCATTCGGTCAGGATCGTCGGTGGAAGCGCAGGCCGCTCCCCCGGCTGATGCGCGAGGTAGCGCTCGTTCAGAGACACGTTCTTGATTCCCACGATCCGTTTGTCCGGCTCCAGCTCGGTGACGCGATCAACGAGCAGAAATGGGTAGCGATGGGGCAGAACGCTCTCAATGACCGCGTGGTCCAGCGGCAGGGTCAGGGAATCCATGCAGAGCCCAGTATAATTCGCTTGCCCGCCGAACCTCGGCTGCCCACCACCGATGACTGATCGCCCCCAGGATCAACCCTCTGAAGCACGCCTCTCAGGCACGGCACGCCCGGCGACCGATACCGAGTTGCTCTCGACACTCTTCGAGCTGGGCCGCGAAGTGACGTCGGTGCTCGACCTTGACGAACTACTCGCGAAGATTCCGCAGCTCATCGCCCGGCTCACGAAATTCAGCGCTTTCTCCGTGTATCTCCTTGACGAGAAGCGCCAGGAACTTCGGATTGCGTACGCGGTCGGCTATCCCGCCGATTCCTCGAGTGTGCGCCTCAGCATCGGCCAGGGGGTGGTCGGCGCCGCGGTGAAGGAAGGGCGGCCGATCCTGGTCAACGACATACGTCGGGAGCCACGCTACCGAGGGCCGCTCCGCAACATGCTTTCGCAGCTCGCAGTGCCTGTACGGCGCAAGGGGAAGGTGATCGGGGCGCTGAACCTGCTCAACGAGGTTGAAGGCGCCTTCACACCACAGGACGAGGCCTTGCTGCGTCAGTTCGCGGCGCATGTCGCCGTAGCGATCGAAAACGCGAGACTGTTCGAGTCCGAGCGGCACTACGTCGACACCCTCGAGACGCTGGCGGAAATTGGCCGCGAGATGTCGTCGATTCTCGATCTGGATGCCCTCCTCACTCGCATCGCCAGCCTCACCAAGCGCCTCATCGACTACCGCACGTTTGGCATTCTTCTCCTCAACGAAGAGACCGAACAGCTCGAGATGAAGCTGGCCGTTCGCTACGGCAAGGGGGCTGAGTCGAAGAACTTCAAGCTCGGTGAAGGGCTGGTCGGTTGGGCAGCCCAACACAAGGAGCCCGTGCTCGTCTCGGACGTCTCGCAGGATCCGCGGTACATCAATCTCGTGGCCGACGCGCGATCCGAGCTCGTCATCCCGATGCTCATCAAAGATCGCTGCATCGGCGTGTTCGATCTGGAGAGCCCTGAATTGGACGCGTTCACGAAGGAGCATCAAGAGCTGCTCACACTGCTGGCGAGTCAGGCCGCTGTCGCGATCGACAACGCCAGACTCTACGAAGAAGTCACGCGCAACGAGGAGCGGATCGAGAAGGAGCTTCGTTTCGCGCGCCGTGTCCAGATCGCGTTGCTGCCGACTGAGCCGCCGAAGACTGTCCGCGATGCCGACGTGGCCGCCCGATTCGAGTCGGCGTACGAGCTCGGAGGAGACATTCACGACTTCCTGGCGCCCGAAGCGAACGCGCTCGTCGTGGCGGTTGGCGACGTGTCCGGAAAGGGCGCTCCCGCGGCACTCTACGGAGCGTATGCCGCCGAGCTCGTTCGCTCGCGGACACTGCGACGGCGATTCACGCCCGATCGCTTCAGCGTCTCAGGCGTGCTGCAGGCGATGAACACCACGCTGCACGAACGCCAGCTCGAGGCGTACTACTGCACGTTGTGTTACGCCTTCTTTGATTTCTCGCGACGGGTGGTTACGCTATCGAATTCCGGTTTGCCGTACCCGATCCACTGCACGGCGACCTCGTGCGGGCAGATCGAACTTCCCGGTGTGCCGCTGGGATCGTTTCCCGGCGTCACCTACGACGAAGTCACCATTCAGCTGGCGCGGGGCGATGTCTTCGTGTTCTGTACTGACGGCATTTTCGAGGCACTCAACGAGGACGGCGTCGAGTTCGGTGCCGCTCGCCTCGCCGACGTGGTCAGTCGTCACCGGGAGCGATCGGCGCGGGCCATCGTCGATGCGATTTTCGTCGAAACGACGTCGTTCCGAGGTACCAGGCCTCAGGGCGACGACATGACGGCAGTTGCCGTCAAGATCACGGCGTGAGTGTGAGGTGAAGGAGGTCGCGCGCGGATCGTGAATGTGAATCAGGGGCCGGAGTACGGCGATGCCAGCGCCTGCCTGAAAATTACGTACCCCGGTGACCCGGCGCGACCTGTCGGGCACTTGTTCAAGATGCGTGCCCCTTTCGACTCCTCGATTTTGCGCGGAAATCGCTGTCCTGAGGTCAGCGGACGTCACCTGCAGGAGGCGGTCAATACGTGTTGAGGTAGCGCTCGACCTCCCAGGGCGACACATGCCGCATGTAGTCGCTCCACTCGGCGCGCTTGGCGGCGAGAAAGTGATCGAAAATGTGCTCGCCCAGCGTCTCCCGCATCAGGGCACTCTTCTCCAGTTCGTCAAGGGCCTCACTGAGGTTGGACGGGAGTTCGTCGATCCGGAGGTGACGGCGTTCCCGGTGGCTCATCTTGTAGATGTTCTTGTTGACCGGCGGCCCCGGGTTGCTCTGCTGATCGATGCCGTCGATGCCCGCCCGCAGCATCACCGCGAATGCGAGATACGGATTGCAGGAGGGATCGGGCATGCGAAGCTCGATACGAGTCGTGGGGCCGCGGCCTGCCGGGACGCGTATCAGCGGGCTTCGATTCCTGGTCGACCAGGCGATTGCCGTGGGCGCCTCGTATCCAGGGACGAGGCGTTTGTATGAGTTGACGAGTGGGTTGGTGATTGCGCAGAAGGCCTTGGCGTGACGGAGCAGCCCGCCGATGTAGTGCAGGCACGTTTTGCTGAGTTCGCCTTCCCCCTGTTCGTCGAAGAACACGTTCCGTCCGCGCGAGAAGAGCGACTGGTGAGTGTGCATCCCAGACCCGTTCACACCGAGCACGGGCTTCGGCATGAACGTCGCGTGCAGGCCGTTTCGGTTGGCGACATTCTTCACAACGAAACGGAAAGTGCTGACGTTGTCCGCCGTGATCAGGGCATCGTCGTACCTGAAATCGATCTCGTGCTGTCCCGGAGCGACCTCGTGATGGGCGGCTTCGACGTGAAAGCCCATCTGCTCGAGGGCGAGCACGATTTCGCGACGGACATCTTCGCCCAGGTCGACGGGTGTCAGGTCGAAGTAACCACCCGAGTCGTGCGTCTCAGTGGTCGGCTCACCCGATGGGCGGCGCTGAAACAGAAAAAATTCGGCTTCTGGTCCCGCCTTCATGGTGAAGCCCTTTTCGGCGGCGAGGGCGATGACGCGCTTGAGCAACGATCGGGGACAGCCGGAAAACGAGGTCCCATCGGGGTTGGCGATGTCGCAGATGATGCGCGCCACCCGTTCCGAGCTCGCGTAGCTCCATGGAAAGACCTGAAAGGTCTGCAGGTCGGGCTTGAGGAACATGTCGGATTCCTCGATCCGGACAAAGCCCTCGATTGACGACCCGTCGAACATGATCCGCCCATTCAGGGCTTCCTCGAACTGCCGGTCCGGCACCTCGACATTCTTGATGACGCCAAGGATGTCGGTGAACTGGAGGCGCATGAACTTGACCTTCTCCCGCGCGACGCGTTCGAGGATGCGGGTCTTCAGGTCGTCTTTGGCCATGGGCGTTGATTATGCCAACTTTCCCGCGGACCCCGCCGTCTGAGTAGCAGGCGCCGATCATCCGGTCGGCCCCGCAGAGGGCTTCAAAGATGAGGAAGGCAATCTACGCCGGCGGAATCATCGCGCTGCTGACGGCGGTCGCGCTGTGGTACGGAACGAGCCTCGAAGCGCAGGATCGGAACCGATTCAACCTGCAGGCGCCATTCCTACCACTGGTAGGCCCTGGTTCGTCGATTGGAATCACCGTGCGCGATACCGACACCGGTGTCGTCGTCCAGGAAGTGCGGAGTGATACACCCGCTTCGCGCGCGGGTCTGCAGGCAGGGGATGTCGTCACCGAGTTTGACGGAGAGCGCACGCGAAGCGCCGCACAGTTCACCAGACTGGTCCGCGAAACGGCCGCGGGACGCATGGTCAAGATCGCAGTGCTCAGAAGCAGTAAGCCGATGACGATGGACATCGTCCCGGAGGGGCGCGACTCCGTTGACCTCAACATCCCGGATCTCACGCGAGACTTCCAACGGCAGTTTCAGGGTTGGCCACCTGACTTCACCTTCGATTTCGATGGTGACGGTGGTGTTTTCACTCGCCTCTCGCAACGCAGGCTCGGCGTGACCGTGACACCGCTCAGCGATCAGCTCGCCACGTATTTTGGTGTCAAGCAAGGAGTGCTCGTGTCGGAGGTGACGGCAGGCTCTGCGGCAGAGACGGCCGGACTGAGGGCCGGCGATGTGATCACGATGGTCAGAGGTCAGACCGTATCCGACCCGGGCGACGTGGTTCGTGAACTGAGTGCAGCTGAATCTGGAACGAGCGTCGACATACGCGTCACGCGTGACCGCAAGGAAATCACACTGACCGCCAAGATGCCGGAGCGCACACGAGCGTTCGCTCGGCGAAGCGGGAGGTTCATCTAGTCCCTAGGAAGATGCGCTGACGCGCTCGAATGCAAGCACTTCAGCCGGCTGCGCTGAACTGGCCGCCGGCCAGGCGCCCAGAACTGTTGCGAGCTGCGCGGCGATCAGCGTCACGACGGCCTGCGTGGTGACGTCGACTGCGCGGCCGGTCGGTAACTCAATCGCGAGGACACCAACACAGCGATCGATGCCGAGCAACGGCGCAACGATCGCCGAGCGAGCAGTCGCATCACCAGCAACGATTTGCATCGCGCCACTTCGCCAGGCGGCGGCGGTTGCATTCATGGACGATCGGTTGATCGGACCGATCCGACTCAGTTGTCGAGAGTCATACCCGTGGGCTGTCACTGGGAAGATCTCCTCGCCGGCCGCCATCCACACGACCATGCCGGGAGCACCAAGTAACGCGGCGGCTCGCGCTAGCAGCCCCTGAAGGTC
>JAICEG010000381.1 GCA_025924295.1 Vicinamibacteria bacterium | reverse complement strand
TGACGGACGATCACTGGCTTGCCGAACTGAACCTGAACCTTCTGGCCACGGTCCGCCTTGATCGGCTGCTGGCCCCGCAGATGATCGAGCGTGGCGCCGGCGCGATCGTGCACGTCACCTCCATTCAGTCAGTCCTGCCTCTTCCCGAGTCGACGACCGGCTATGCCGCGGCCAAGGCGGCGCTCAGGACCTACAGTAAGTCGATCTCCAAGGAGCTGGGGCCGAAGGGTGTGCGGGTCAATGTCGTCTCCCCGGGCTGGATCATGACCGAGTCGTCCGTCGACTTTCTGAAGCGTCTGCAGGCCGCCAATGGCGGCACGATCGAAGAGGCGCGGCAAGTCGTCCTCGACGGTCTGGGCGGGATCCCGATCGGGCGTGCGGCTGAGCCCTATGAGGTCGCCGACCTCATCGCCTATCTGGCCTCGGATCGCGCCGCGGCGATCCACGGCGCCCAATTTGTCATCGACGGCGGCACCGTCCGGACCGTCTGAGGGTCATCGCCCGGCGTTCGATGAGTGGTTCAGCGGCGCGGATGAGCGGCACAGCATCCACGAGGACTCACGCCGGATTACAGAGGATCTAGTGTTGCCATCTTGTGGTGGACAAACGAGAAGGCGCTTGGGCGATTGTTGAGCGGGACGAGGGGCGAGGGTACCGAAGATCAGCTGGCGAAAGGACTAGATCACGATCGCTAGACGCTATCAGGCATCAACGACTTAGGTTGTCGAAGTTCGATAGCGAGAAATGGCCTGCTCTGCGAATACTTGAAAGGAATAGCTTTAGAGTGTGGCTGGCTGGGTGGGATTCGAACTCGCGCTGCCTGCCGCGCGCCGGTTCTCGACGCCCTGAAGTTGACGGCCACACGTACCGAGCAACACCACGGTGTACCAGCAGCAAGTGAGTCTGAGAACTGTGTAGAAATCGTGTAAGGTTGCCCCGAAACCGCCGGAGACCATCGAGGTTTACGGGTTCACACTGAGAAGCATGCTCTGGCGGGAAGTCGTTGAATAGTGCGCGAAGAGGCGCTTCGGTATCGCTCGGTGAGCGTCGCCGGAATCGTTTTCCAAGCGTGCCTGATCGACCGCTCCAGCATCTCTCCGCTTTAGAATCAACGAGTTGTAGCCGGCACGCAAAGATTTTCGCCCACGCCGGTGCCTCGCGTGCGCTTTCTCAGAAGCCGTTTTGATTCAACAGGTTCGACGCGCTCCACCTCGCCGAGGGTGCGAATTGTGTCAGAGCTCTCAATGAGCCGCGATCACTTACGGTGATCTGCTCCAGCTGGGGCTCTTGCAAGAAGGGATAACACCGCACGCCGATTTCGCGAGGGTCACCCGTGAGCGGCAGAGTCAGCGGTTTGCTAAAACGGAAATCCGTCTCTCGGACATCTTCGATTGTCCCTGCAAATCCTTCCGTCTCTTTCACTTGTCCGCAGGACAATCGCAGGGACAGTCACGAAGGATCGGTCGAGCAACTGTTACCAGAGTTGCGCACGCGATCCCGCTGAGTCTAGAAGGGCGCGACTGGCAGAACGAACACCAGCGAGAATGACCACGGGCTGGCATCGTCGAGAAAGCGGCTGCGGTTGATCAAATCACCCGCCTTCGGCAGGCCGGTGGCAACGTAGTCCAAGGAGCCTTCGAGTTCAACGCCGCGCAGCTAACGGCCGTCCTTTAGCCTGTTGAAAATGGCGACGCTTGTGTCCAGCTCCAGATTCAGCTTGTGCGTGTACGCGCGACGGTCACTTGGCCGCTCCGCGGGACTGAACTTGTCCACGACATCGAAATGCGAGCTGAGCCACTCGCCAGTTCGCTGTGCGGGTAGCCACACGAAGTTGGTCTCGAACTCCAGTTCCGGCGTGCTGTCTGCATTGAACGGCAGGAAGATCGCTTCGACAGTGAAGTCCAACCAGGATAGGCGTGTCGGGAGATCCAGCGAAAGGATCAACTCGAACTCGGTCTCGCGCGGCTCACGGGTCGGCACCCCGTCATCAGCGATCGTGCGAGGTGAGCCGAACAGGTTCGCGAACGTGATCGTGGGCTCGACCTTGAACTCAGGCGTGCACAGCACGCGACAGGATGTGGCTTGCTGCGCTTGCGCGGTGTGGACGCCAACCAGGAGCAAAACCACCGATGACACGAGCACGCGCTTCATGCGGGATCGTGCCGTCGACTGCGATCGCAATGAACCGCCAGAACCCGACCGGCCCGCATCTCAATAACGCAGTCAGCGAGAACAGCGGCATCCTTTCGGTCATGCGTGACGTACACCGTCGTCAGACTGAGCGCGCGCTGAAGTCGGGCGAGTTCCGATCGCAGGTCTGCGCGTAGTTCTGCGTCCAGGCTGGAGAGGGGCTCGTCCAATAGCAACACGCGAGGCTCAGGAACAATGGCGCGCGCGAGTGCGACGCGCTGTTGCTCTCCGCCTGAGAGCTGGTGAGGATAGCGCCCCGCGAGTTCCTCGATGCGAACGAGCGCGAGCGCGTCGTGTGCCCGCCGCTCTTGTTCGGGTCGGGACAAGCCCGTTGAGCCAAGTACGAAGTCGAGATTCTGCCGAACCGTGAGATGCGGCCACAGAGCGAGGTCCTGAAAGACGAATCCGAGCTGGCGTCGGTGCGGCGGTACATGGGTGCGACCAGCAGCCGAAACCGTAGTGCCATCCAACAGCACCTGTCCGCTATCCGGTACCTCTAGCCCGGCGATGACTCTAAGCATCGTCGTTTTGCCGCACCCGCTCGGTCCGAGCACGACCGCTGCCGTGCCGGGCAGCACCTCGAGGGAGACGCTGTCCAACGCCACGTGGGATCCGAATCGCTTCGTGACGTCGGTAAGCGTAATCGCCGCTGCTTTCACCTGGCCTCACGCATGGAGACGACCGCGCCGAACGCGGCCACAGGCAGAAAGATCACGGCCGATTGCAGGAGTGCGAGCATCGCGACATTGGAAGACGGAGTGTTGGCGATGAGCGTGTAGATGCGAATCGGTAGTGTTGCCTCACCTGGCGGTGCCACGAGAATGCTGGTACCCAGCTCGCCGAACGCCAGCACGAAGGCGACGACCCAGGCGCCGGCAACTCCGACTCGCAGCTGCGGCAGGACGATGCCGCGAACCGTTCGGAGCCAGCCGACACCGCTCACGGCGGATGCCTCCTCCTGAGACACGGACACAGTCTGCGTCGCTGCCGCCAGGATCAGTGTAGCCACTGGAACGAACCGGGCCAGATACGCCAGCAGGAGCATCGCATCAGTTCCGTAGAGCAAGCCAAACGGCGCCGGCCGGTTCCACACGCCGATCAGGCCAACCCCGACGATCGTGCTCGGAACGGCGAACAAGACGACCAGGAGGACTTGTGCGGCGAGTCGCACGCCACGACTCGCGCGCGCCTGCGCATAGCCAAGGCACACGGCGATCGTGACAATGAGAGTCGCCCCCACGGACGCCAGCAGGAGGCTGTTCACGATGGCGTCGATCGAGCCCGTGGCGCTGTCGAGCGACCGCACGCCCAGGGCCTCGCGCACCAGGATCAACAGTGGGAGCGCTAGCGCCATCCCGATGACAAGAGCCACGCCCACGAATGCAGGCCGGCGCCACGCATGGAACGCGACCGGCGAGAAGGCAACCGACCGACGTGTCGTGACGAGCCGATCCCCGAGCAACGCGGCGGCCACAGCGGCGACCACGACGCAGAGCACGAGCAGCGGCAGGGCGAGGGCAATGGCCCGGCTGAAGTCGTACAGCGCTGCAAAAGCGGTGAATACCTCGGTCGTGTACACGCGGACTCGCAGCAACCCGGGCACGCCGAACTCCGACACCGCCAGCACGAAGATGATCAGAGCGGCGGCGACGACGCTTGGCGCAACCAGCGGCAGGGTAATGCCTCGTAGCACACGACCCGGCGACGCTACGATCAGTCCAGCCTCCTCCAGGCGGCCATCAATCCGGCGCAGGGCCACTTCGGTGGCCAACATCGACAGCGGATACAGGACAAGGCTCAGAACGACAATGGCGGCCGGTAGGCTGTACGTCCATTCCGACAGCCAATCCCACCCCAGATTGACCCATGCAAGCGCGACGATATAGGGCGGCAGTAGAACGGGCGCACCCGCGAGAAGACGGACAACGTTTCTCCGGCGAAGTGGGACGCGCGCGAGCACAATTCCAAGAGGCGCACCGATCGTCGTTGCAAGGAGAGCCGTGCCGATACCGAGAAGCGCCGTGTTGAGCAGCAGCCCCTGCTGACGGCTGTCGAGCGCCACGACGACGTACCCACTGCCCGCTGCGCCGAGCGTCGTCACGAGTAGGTAGGCAACCGGCAGCACACAACAGACCACAAACGCCACGAAGGCGAGGCCGATCACCGCTCTGCGACTGTGTTGTCCTCGCCAGATGCGCAAGATTGCTTCGCCGTTCGGGGGTATCAGAGCCCGAGAATCGTCGCAAGGCGATGCGTCACGTCCTCGACTCGGCTCGCAGCTTTCGCGTAGTCGAGCGTCATCGGTTTGAACGTGTCGATCGCCGGAATGTTTTTGGGTCCCGGAACTCCCGCATGCAACGGGATCTGTACGGCCTCGGACCGAGCCAACTGGCGCTCCACGTCAGGCGACAACAAGTAGTCGATGAGCCCACGTGCATCGTCGGGATGCGGGGCGTTCGCGATCAACGAGACCATGTTGGGCATCACGGGCACGCCGAGACCATCCTTGTCTGGCAGAACCATTGCGATCGGCTGCCCATCTTCCAGCGCGACGTTCACATCGTCGGTATCCGTCAGGCCGACCTTGACATCGCCCCGAGCGACGAGATCCCGGACGACAGAGTTGCCA
Organism: Vicinamibacteria bacterium; assembly: GCA_025924295.1. Taxonomy (GTDB): domain Bacteria; phylum Acidobacteriota; class Vicinamibacteria; order Vicinamibacterales; family UBA2999; genus Gp6-AA40. Next base: position 153 of record JAICEG010000381.1, on the reverse strand, counting down.
TCGACGACGCGAACGCCGTTCGCCTTCAGCCGCCGGAAGAAGTCGTCCATCTTCTCGTCCCCGACGAGGGCATAGAGTGCCGCGACGTGAAACGACGTCGAGCCAAACCGGGGATCGGCTATGGCGACCTGCCCCTTCCACTTCGGATCCGCC
>JAICEG010000380.1 GCA_025924295.1 Vicinamibacteria bacterium | reverse complement strand
GACAAATCTATGTCGGCTGGGGCGCGGCGCATCTTGGCCGCTTTGCCGCGATCGGCTTGCTTGCACCCGGTCTCGTCTTATCAGGTCTGGGCTGGGGTCTGGCCGCCGTGGAGGACGCACCCTGGGGGGCGGACGCGTGGAATTTCATGCCGATCCAGCTGGCGATCCGGATTGGCGCCTGCCTGATTATCCTGGCGGCGATTGCCGCGGCCAGCCAGCGCATCACCCGGCTGCCCCGGTTTTTCGCCGCCGTTGCGCAGGAAACCCTCCTGATTTACTTCGTCCACCTGTGCATCGTGTATGGTTCGATCTGGAACAACGGGTTGGCGGTCTACTACGCCGCCTCACTGGGACCGATGGCGACACTTCTGTGCGTCCTGCTGGTGCTGACGTCGATGGCGGCGTTGGGATGGTCCTGGCACTGGCTGAAACACGCGAGTCCGCGCCTGTCACACTGGATCACGGCCGGGGTGGCGGCACTGCTGATCATCCAGCTTCTCTAGTACAATCCCTGCTTCTTACTTCGCGAGGCCCTGATGTTCGACGCCCTGTTCGAGGCGCTGTTCTCGTATCGGCCGGTCGTCTTTCGCGAAGGCGACTTCCGCTTCGACGTCACCGCCGCATCCTTCGTCGCTGCGCTGGTCGTCGGCGTTGTTGTGGCCGCGGCGATCTTCACGTACCGGCGCGTGCAGGTCACCGACGGACGGGTGCGCGACCGCGTCATCCTGACCGGTCTTCGCATCGCCGCGCTCGGCCTGGTCCTGTTCTGCCTGTTTCGTCCGACGCTCGTCGTGAGGGCGGCTGTCAACCAGCAGAACGTCGTGGCGGTCCTGCTCGACGACTCCCGCAGCATGCAGATTCCTGACGTTGGCGGTCAGGCGCGCGGTAACTATCTCAAGGAGCAGTTTGGCGCGCCGGACAGCGCAATCATGAAGGCGCTGTCGGATCGCTTCCTCGTCCGGACGTTTCGCTTCTCCTCGACCGCGACACGCATCGCGTCTGGCAATGCTCTGACCTTTGGCGGCTCTCAGACCAAGCTTGGGGCGGCGCTCGACGGCGTCCGCGATGAGCTCGCGGGTCTGCCCGTTGCCGGCGTCGTGCTCGTCTCCGACGGAGCCGACACCGGTGATACGGCGCTGAACGATGCGCTCCTGGGCCTCAAGGCCGAGAAGCTTCCAGTGTTCACGGTGGGCGTTGGCAGCGAAGCGCTGTCACAGGACATCCAGATCGATCGCGTGAGCACGCCGCGAACGGTGTTGAAAGATGCCTCGTTGCTGCTCGACGTCGTCGTCAGGCAGACGGGATACAACGGGCGCACGGTCACGGTCGACGTCGAAGACGAAGGTCGCATCGTTGGCTCCGAGAAGGTCCAGCTGCCGTCCGACGGATCGCCCGCCTCCGTTCGTGTGCGGGCGACGGCAACCGAAGTGGGGCCGCGCCTCTTCACGTTCCGCGTCGCGCCGGTCGAGGGTGAGCTGGTTCCACAGAACAACGTGCGCGAGGCGCTCATCGACGTGCGTGACGCCAAGGAACGGATCCTCTATTTTGAGGGCGAGCCGCGATTCGAGATGAAGTTCCTCCGGCGCGCTGTGGCCGACGACAAGAACCTCGAGCTGGTCGCGCTGCAGCGCACCGCTGACAACAAGTACATGCGTCTCCTCGGCGCCAACCCCGATCCCGAGGAGCTCATCGGCGGATTCCCGAAAACGCGCGACGAGCTGTTTGCCTATCGCGGTCTCATCCTGGGCAGCGTCGAGGCGGGGGCTTTTTCGGGTGACCAGCTGCAGATGATCGCGGATTTCGTCGATCGCCGGGGCGGCGGTCTGCTGATGATCGGCGGGGCTCGCTCGTTTGGTGAAGGCGGATACGGGGGTACGCCGGTCGCCGACGCGCTGCCCCTCCTGATTGATCCACGTCGGCGCGCATCGGACCCGGCCCCTCTCGTCCGCCTGACGATGGCGCCCACGCGCGCCGGGCAGGCCCATGCCGTCACCCAGATCGGTGCGTCGGAGTCGGCATCAGCGGCGAGATGGCCAGAGTTGCCCCCCGTGACGTCTATCAATGAGGACCTGCCGGTGAAGCCCGGGGCGTCCGTGCTCCTGAACGGTACAGATGAGCGAGGGAAGGAACGCGTTGTGCTTGCGTCGCAGCGTTTCGGCCGCGGCAAGGCGATCGCGCTGACGCTGCAGGATACCTGGCAGTGGCAGATGCACGCCTCGATTCCGCTCGAGGATCAGACGCACGAGAACTACTGGCGCCAGATGATGCGATGGCTCGTCGAGGGTGTCCCGAATATGGTCGATGTGCGAGTGCCAGACCGCGTCGAACCGGGAGATCCCGTGACCGTCGAGGCGACCGTGGTCGACAAGCAGTTCGTCGAGCTCAACGATGCAACCGTTGTGGCTCAGGTGACCAGGCCAGGCGGAACCACGCTGACCATCCCCCTGCAATGGACGGGAGAGCGGGATGGAGAATATCGCGGGACGTTCGTCAGTGCCGAACCCGGCCCCTACGAAGTCACCGTCGACGCGTCCCGCTCCGGCGGTCAGGTCGTTGGCAGCGGATCCGGATACGTCCGTGCGGGTCCGGGCGAAGCCGAGTTCTTCGATCCGACGATGCACAGTGCACCGATGCGACGGATCGCCGAGGAGACAGGCGGCCGGTTCTACACCGCCGATGCGGCGCAGGGTCTGGCGGAAGACATTCGCTACGCGGGACGCGGCGTGACGTCGGTCGAGGAGCGCGAACTGTGGAACATGCCGATCATCCTGATCGTGCTCATGGGGCTGGTCTGCGCCGAGTGGGGTTATCGACGCCTGGTCGGGCTGGCGTGAGAGTGGCGAAATGCTGAAGGTCTTCCTGCTCATCGTCGTGGGTCTTGGCGGGGACGCGGAGACTGCCAAGACGTTTCACCGATGGGGCAACACGCTCGTCGAGTCGTCCCAGCGTCTCGGTGTCCCGCCGGAGCGGCTCATACATCTCGTCGGCGAACCGGTCGAGGGAGACGTGGGCGTATCCGGGCGTTCGACTCGCGACGAAGTCACCAAGGCGCTGACGAAGTTTGCCGCCGAGGCAGGACCCGAGGACCTCGTGTTCATTACCTTGATTGGTCATGGACAGTGGGACGGCCGTGCGGCCAAATTCAACATGCCGGGACCTGACATGGGGCCCGAGGAATTTGAGCCGCTGTTGAAGAAGATTCGAAGCAAGCAGATCGTGTTGGTGAACACGGCCAGCTCCAGTGGTCCGTTTCTCGAGGCGTTGTCAGGTCCCGGCCGCACGCTCGTCTCGGCAACGCGCAGCGGCGCCGAACACTACACGACGCTGTTCGGCGGATTCTTCGTCGATGCACTGAATTCACCAACGGCCGATGCAGATAAAAACAAGCGCATCAGCGTGCTGGAAGCATTTCAGTTTGCGAAGGCCGAGGTGACCCGCGCCTACGAGCGGGAGGGGCTGCTCGCAACCGAGCATCCGCTCCTCGATGACGACGGTGACAAGAAGGGCAGCGCCGATCCCACGCCGACCGGGGCGGACGGCAAGATTGCGGCGGTGCTGTCCCTGGGTGATGCCAGCGATGACGGGTTGCCCGCCGATCCCAAGCTGCGGGCGTTGCATCTCGAGCGGCGGGAACTGGAACGGCGGGTCGAGTCGCTGCGTCTGCTGAAGGACAGCATGGACGCGGCGCGCTACACCTCCGAGCTGGAGAAGCTGGTAACTGCGGTCGCGTTGAAGACGCGCGAGATTCGCGCGGCCGAGGGGAAGTAAACTCCGAACTCCCAAACGCCAACTCCCAACTCCCAATTACAGCTTCCGGGGGCGCTCAGGGAATTGAAGTCTGGGTATTGAAAGTCAGGCGTGGGGTCGTTGGACGTTGAGAACGAGAGAGGGAATCGATGAACCCGATGGTCAGTGACACGGTTGATTTGCAGTCACCGGATGACATCGCGCTTGCCGACCGCATGAATGTGGGGCGCCAGCAGATCGTCACCGAGCTGAAGAAGATCATCGTCGGCCAGGACGAAGTGATCACGCAGGTGCTGAACACGCTGTTTGTCGGTGGCAACAGCCTCATCGTGGGGGCGCCCGGTCTGGCCAAGACCCTGCTCATTCACACGATGGCCCGCGTGCTGGATCTGAAGTTCTCGCGCATCCAGTTCACCCCCGACCTGATGCCCTCGGACATCACCGGTACCGACCTGGTCCAGGAGGACGCGACGACCGGACGACGGCAGATGGTGTTCGCGCCCGGGCCGATCTTCGCGAACATCGTGCTCGCAGACGAGATCAACCGCACGCCACCCAAGACCCAGTCGGCGCTGCTCGAAGCCATGCAGGAGCACCGCGTCACGATCCAGGGTCGCACCTACACGCTCGACGAGCCGTTCTACGTGTTCGCGACGCAGAACCCGATCGAGCTCGAAGGCACGTATCCGCTGCCCGAAGCGCAGCTCGATCGCTTCATGTTCCACATCGTCATCGAGCACCCGCCCGAGCACGAGGAGCTCGAGGTCGTGCGTTCGACGACCGTGAACGTGGATCCGCAGTTCGAGCGTCCGATCACCGGCGCTGACCTCGTGCAGTTCCAGAAGCTGGTGCGCCGCGTGCCGATCGCGGACCCGGTGCTGAAGTACGCGTTGTCGCTCGTTCGCACCAGCCGTCCGAAAGCCCCGAACGCCCCCGAATCGGTCAAGAAGTGGGTGGCGTTCGGCGCCAGCGTCCGCGCCGCGCAGTATCTCGTGCTCGGCGGCAAGTCGCGCGCGCTCTGCGCCGGCCGCTATCACGTGAGCTTCGACGACATCAAGGCCTGCGCTCACCCGGTGATGCGCCACCGCGTGCTGACGAACTTCCGCGCCGAATCCGAAGGCGTCAACACCGACACCATCATCGACGAGTTGCTGGATCGCGTGCCGGTCCCGGCTTCGGGAATGTAGTTCGATCTTCACCGCAGAGGACGCAAAGGACGCGGAGGAAAAGAGCAGGGCCGTATGAATT
>JAICEG010000379.1 GCA_025924295.1 Vicinamibacteria bacterium | reverse complement strand
GGTGAGGTAGCCGCCCAGCAACCCGAAGATGCCGCCGGCCACCGCCGGGACGTAGGTCAGCGTCCCGACCCATGAATTCACCGCCAGGCTGTTCGGCTCGGCGCCAAGCAGTTCGGCGAGGGCGGGTCTGACGATGAGCGGCAGCATCAGCAGCTCGTAGGTATCGAACGCGAAGCCAAGAGCTGCGACTCCGCAGATAGTCCACTGCAGCGGCGACAGCGGTGCCGGAGCCGTGCTGATTGCGGTGTTTGCCATGCCACCTCGATACGACGAGGCCCTTTCGGGCATTCACTGAGCTCAGGACTCTGACGAGCGTGTCAACGTCCAACGAGCCACTCGAGCCAACCTCCAACTCCCAATCCAGAGGATTGGGAGTTGGGAGTTGTGGAGTTGGGAGTTGTCTTGGGCCAAGACTATACTGCGAGTCTTATGCAGGCTTCCCAGTCCCCGGTCTCGGCCGCACCAACTCAGGTCCAATCCGCCCGCTCGGCGCTCGATGCGTGGGTGCGCGAAGTCGTCGCGTGGCACTTCGATCCCGCCACGGGCAGTCCCTTCTGGCTCGAATACGCAAAGAAACTCGACTTCGACCCGCGGGAACGGATCTCCGGCTTCGACGATCTGTATTTGTTCGGCCTGTTCGAGGACGAATGGCTGCGCGGCGGGCCTGTGCAGCGATGGGTACCGAGGGGGCTGGCCGGCAAGCCGGTCTTCGTCTTCGAGACCGGCGGCACCACCGGCGTACCCAAGACACGCATAAACTGCGAAGACTTCCGAATCGATTACGAGATCTTCAGCACGACGCTTCCCGACGAACACTTCCCGAGGGGCGGCAACTGGCTGATGCTCGGGCCGTCCGGGCCGAGGCGCCTGCGCCTGGCTGTCGAGCATCTGTGTCAGCACCGTGGCGGGATTTCGTTCTGCGTCGATCTCGATCCGCGCTGGGTGATCAAGTTGATCAAGAAGGGGTGGAGCGAGCACCTGCAGGCCTACAAGGATCACGTCATCGATCAGGCTGTGACGATCCTGCAGGCGGATCACGACATCAAGTGCATGTTCACGACGCCGAAACTGCTCGAGTCGCTGGCGCTGCGGCTGGAGTCGATGGGGACCTCGATCCGGAAGATGGGGATCACGGGGATCTTTTCCGGCGGCACTGAATTCACGCCGCAGTGGAACCGCTTCGCCCAGGAAGAGCTGCTCGATGGCGCCTACATGACGCCTACCTACGGCAATACATTGATGGGCCTGGCGCCGAGTGCGCCGTCAGGGCCGCACAACAACTACAAGATCGCCTACTACGCGCCGCAGCCGCGTGCGGTTGTCGAGGTCGTCGACTTCGACAACCCGCGCAAGCTCGTGGAGTATGGGCAGACGGGCCGCGTCAAGCTGACGACGCTGACGAAAGAGTTCTTCATGCCGGGGTTCCTCGAACGCGACGAGGGTGAGCGCGAGCCGCCGTTCGACCGTTACCCGTGGGATGGCGTCAGCGGTGTTCGACCGTTCCATGGCTTTGCTTCGACCACGACTGTGGGCGTTTATTGACATGTTGCAACTACCAGTACTGCGTTGGGGCGAACCCTATACGAGCATGGAAGTCGACGAAGTCGTGCACTTCTCGACGGGGGAGCCGATTGCCCGCGTCAGCCGGGCGAATGGCGGGCTGATTCAGCGCGATGCGCGCAAGGCCCAGCGCGCGCGTGACGCTCTGCGACAGATCCCGATTGACGATCTGATCGCTCGTGTCGGTCGAGCGGGCGAGTTGTACATGAACGCCACGCTCCCGATGGGCGATGGCACACAGACCGCAGACGAGTTCGCCCACGCCCAGTCGGCGAGTACCGGTCTCCCCGAGAGGATGTGCCGCGCCAACATGAAGAAGAACGCGTTCGTGTTGGGCGAGATGCGGAGCATCCTCGAGTCGCTGACGCGGGGACTGTCGCTCGACGTACTGGCCAGCGGGCATGGCGAGGAACGCGGCGTTCCGATCAGCTACCAGGTGCAGAGCCCGGTGCTCGGCCTCGTGCTTCCGTCGAACTCGCCCGGCGTGCATACGCTGTGGCTTCCGATCATCCCGATGCAGGTCGGCCTGGTCCTGAAACCGGGACCGCAGGAGCCGTGGACACCCTATCGGATGGCGGCCGCCTTCTTCGAGGCTGGCATCCCGCGTGAGGCGATCTCCATCTACCCCGGTGGCGCCGACGTGGGCGCCGCGGTCCTCGATGCATGCGCGCGCAGCCTGGTCTTCGGCGGCACGCCCACGGTCGATCGCTACCGCGGGAACCCGCGTGTGCAGGCGCATGGGCCCGGCTTCTCGAAGATCCTGCTGGGTGACGATCAGGTCGATCGGTGGGAGGACTATCTCGACCTGATGGTCGAGAGCGTCTTCCTCAACAGCGGCCGAAGCTGCATCAATTGCTCGGGCATCTGGGCCAGCCGTCACACGAAGGACATCGCGAACGCGATCGCCCAGCGGCTTGCGGCCATTCGCCCGCTGCCGCCGGAGCATCCCGACGCGTCGCTGGCGGCCTTCACCGTGCCCGGCGTCGCCGAAGCGATTTCGCAGTCGATCGATGCCGATCTCCAGGCGTCGGGTGTCGTCGAGGTGACGGCATCCCTCCGTGAGGGAGGCCGACTGATCAAGAACGGCAAGTCCGACTATCTGTTGCCGACGGTCGTTCACGTCACGTCGCCCGAACCGGCCGTCGTCAAGAAGGAGTACATGTTTCCCTTCGTGACCGTGGTCGAGTGCCCCGAGTCGAAGATGATCGAGGCGATCGGCCCGACGCTCGTCTGCACCGCGATCACGTGCAACGAGTCGTTCAAGCGCCGCCTCCTCGACGCGGTGCACGTCGATCGACTGAACTTCGGCCGGGTGCCGACGACGCAACTCAATTGGCGTCAGCCGCACGAAGGCAACATCGTCGAGTTCCTGTTCCGCGCGCGTGCCTTCCAGAGCACAACTTTGTAATGGGGTCGGGAGTCATTTGTTGAGGACACTCCGCGCGGGTGCATGAAAATCCTATCGATCACGGCGGGGGCCGCGGGCATGTACTGCGGGAGCTGCTTCCGCGACAACGGGCTCGCGGCGGAACTGATGGCGCGCGGGCACGACGTCACCCTGATCCCTGTCTATACCCCGACGCGCACAGACGAGACCAACGTCAGCCGGCCTGACGTCCTCTTCGGAGGCATCAGCGTCTACCTCCAGCAGTACTCCGCGCTCTTCCGGCGGACACCTCGATTTCTCGACAGGCTGTGGGATGCGCCATGGGTGATCAGCGCTTTTGCCGGCCGCGCCGTTTCGCCCGAGGCGCGCGTGCTGGGCGAGCTGACGATCTCGACACTGCAGGGCGAGCAGGGAGTGCTGCACAAGGAGTTCGAGAAGCTCGTCGAGTGGACGCGCGACGAGCCGCCGCCCGATGTGATCAACCTCCCGAACTCGCTGCTCATTGCGATGGCGAAGCCGCTGCGACGTGCGTTTCGTCGGCCGATCCTCTGCACGCTGCAGGGAGAAGAGCTGTTCCTGAGCGGGCTGGCCGCAGCCTATCGCGATCGCGCCATCGCGCTCATCCAGGAGCAGGTCCGCGACGTCGATCACTTCATCGCCGTCAGCGACTATTGCGCCCAGTTCATGACGGACTTCCTGCGCATCCCGCCCGACCGCATGTCGGTTGTTCCGCTCGGCATCAAGATGACGGGCTACGAGCGCCGCACGCCGGGTCAGTCAGGGGACGAGTATCGAGTGGGGTACTTTGCCCGCGTGGCGCCGGAGAAAGGGCTGCACGTGCTGGCCGACGCGTACGTCAGGTTCAGGAGGCGCACTGGCAAGAAGCGTATCGTCCTGCACGTGGCGGGGTACATGGCGTCGAGTCACCGCGACTACCTCGAGAACGCTCGCGGCGTCCTCTCGAAGGCCGGGCTCGGTGACGAGCTCGTGTACCAGGGAACGCTTGATCGTGCTGCGAAGCAGACCTTTCTCCGCGGTCTCGACGTGCTGTCGGTGCCGGCCACCTACGACGAACCGAAGGGGATGTTTCTGCTCGAGGCGATGGCGAGCGGCGTACCGGTGGTGCAACCGAGACGAGGCGCCTTTACTGAGATCGTCGAGAAGACCGGAGGCGGTTTGCTTGTGAAGCCGGACGATCCGGACGCGCTCGCGGACGCGCTGTATCAGCTCTGGAGCGACCGTTCGCTGTTGTCGCAACTCGCGAGCAAAGCGTTCGAAGGTGTGCGTGACCACTATACGGTCGCCGCATCGGCAAGCCGGCTGCTCGAGGTCTACGAGTTGGCTTCCCGTCGGCCCAACGCAGGTCTGCCGTGCTGAAGGTCACAGGCGTCGGCAAGCAGTACCCGACCCCGCGCGGTCCGCTGACCGTGTTGTCGGAGGTGAGCTTCTCCCTGGCGCCGGGGGATGCCGCGGCGATCACGGGGCCCTCGGGCAGCGGCAAGAGCTCGTTGCTGTACATCCTTGGTGCGCTCGAGCCACCGTCGCAGGGAACGATCACGCTCGACGGACAGAACCCGTTCGCTCTGAATGCTTCCGCGCTCGCAGACTTCAGAAACACGAGCATCGGCTTCGTGTTCCAGGACCACTGCCTGCTGCCGCAGTGCACAGTGCTGGAGAACGTACTGGTGCCGACGCTGGTTGCCAAGGGCAACAGCAGCGGCGATGCCGAGCGCGCACGCGCCTGCCTCGAGCAGGTCGGGCTCGGGGAACGGCTCGACCACCGTCCAGGAGAGCTCTCGGGCGGCGAAAAGCAGCGCGCCGCAATCGCCCGGGCACTCGTGCGTCAGCCGCGCCTGGTGCTGTGCGACGAACCGACCGGCAACCTGGACCAGGCTTCGGCCTCCACCGTCGCCGCGATGCTGCTCGACCTGCACGCCCGACTGCGAAATATCCTGATCGTCGTCACGCACAGCGAGCGGCTGGCGGCACAGTTCTCGATTCGATTCGATATCTCTGACGGTCAGCTCAGGCGCGTGCGCGCTCGGCAT
>JAICEG010000378.1 GCA_025924295.1 Vicinamibacteria bacterium | reverse complement strand
TCGGCATGGTCGCACGCGTCCGCCCGGCGCATATACCCGCGGCGCGTGCGGTCCTGGATCCCGTGAAGAGTCTCTCGCGGAGCGAGGGACTCTTCACGGCTCTTTAGTCGGCTGACTGGAATTCAGGGTGCAGACCACCCTTCAGTCTGCATCCTGAATTCAGAGTTCACTTCGCTGGCGCGCTGACTGGCATGGCGAAGATGAATCGCTGTCCGTCCTGGCTGACGTTCTTCCACTGCATCGGGTTTCCGGGAAGCGGCCCGGGCAGTGAGAACAACATCTTCGGCGTGCCTGCCTTGAACGTCGGCGTCGTTTCAACATCCACCGCCATGACTTCCCAGTTGCGAGTCATGAAGTAGAGCTCCTTGCCGTCCTGCCGCCACGTGATCATGCCGATCGCGCCATCCTTCGAGATCTGCACGGCAGGGCCAGCCGGCCCCTCCGGCTTTGTCGGATCGAACGGACGCACGTAGACCTCGCCGCGGTCGACGTTGGCCTCGTTGGACAGGAACGCGATGTAACGATTGTCCGGAGAGAAGCGCCCCTGGCCAGCGTCGAAGTCCTCGCGCAGCCAGTCGATTTCCTTTCGTTCCAGCGCCTTCTGATTCCCTTCGAGCGGCACCAGCACGATGACGCCCGTGAAGAAGGTGAGGAACTTCCCGTCAGGCGACCAGTCGGTCAGCACCATGCCGGCACCGGGCGTGTACTGGAACAGCAGCTCGGGTTCACCGGTTCCGTCCGCCGGCTCGCGATAGATCCCGGAGAGGCCGTCCTTGGTGGATACATACGCGACGTGCTTGCCGTCGGGAGACCAGATCGGCGCGTTCTGTGGCGGTGTGTCATCGGTGATCGGCGTGGCCTTGCCGCTCGCCAGATCCATCGTCCAGATGTCGAGATTTCCGCTCTGCGGATCGTTCCGCATGTAAACAGCCTTCGTCCCGTCGGGTGAGAGATTCGCCTGGTTGTAGAAGCCGGGCTGTCCGATCCTGTTCAACACCTTCCCCTGCCGGTCGTACATCGTCAGCTGCCGGAGCTGCGGACGTGGAACGGCGATGACGAAACGTTCGCCGTCGCGGGAGACGCTGGCATTCCCTGGACCGATGGCCGAGATGATTTCCGACGACGGACGGAAGAGCACTCGCGGCTTGCCGAATTGGGGCGCGGGCCCGGCACCCACTTCGACGGCCATGATGGCGCGATCGGCGGCAAGGTAATAGAGCTCCTTGCCATCACGGCGCCAGAACACCATGCCGGTGCCACCCTGATCGGAGATCTGCGTCGGGCCTGCCGCAGAAGAAGCGCCCTGTGACGCTGCCGGATTGAAGGGGACGGCGTACACCTCGAACTTGCCGGATTCATTCGAGGTGTAGGTCATGAACCGGTTGTCCGGCGCCAGACGCGGACCCTGCAGCTGCGACTTGTTCCGAAGAACCTCGATCGGCTTCCTCTCGCCGCTCGCTTCGATCGGCAGCGCGAACAACGCGCCACCGGTGAGGTCGGTGGAGAAGTAGGTCAGATAGCGCCCGTCCTGCGACCAGTCGGTGAGCGTCATCGGCGCAGAGTTCTTGAACAGCAGATCTTCTGTGCTCTCGCCGACGACGGCCTTTCGATACAGGCCGAAGTAGCCGTCGCGCAGCGCGACGTAGGCGACGTATTGCCCATCAGGGGACCAGGCGGGCGAGTTCGCACCTTCGCGACTCTTGCTGGTGGTGATCTGGCGCCCTCTGGATGTGGTCACATCGATGATCCAGAGATCGTTGTTCTCTTTGTCCAGGTCAGGCTTGATCACCGCCATGCTCTTGCCGTCCGGCGAGAAGACGGGCTGGTTGTACAGATCGCGCGTGCCGACGGTTCCGACCTGCTGTCCCTGGCGGTCGAATATGGTCAACTGACGCGCATTCATCTCCATGATCTGCGCGATCACTCTGGCTCTCTCCGCCGGGTCTCGTGGAAGCTGAGCCCGGGCGGGAACCGCGGTCAGCAAGGCTGCACAGGCGAGGGCCGCAGTGATAGCGACGGAAGTCCTCTTCATGTAGAAGCTCCTCTGAAAGCAGGTCCGAATCGCGGGAACTCAACAGTTCTGCGGACAGGCGGAGACGACGGTTCCGTCCGGCAGCGTCAGGGTACGGAGAAGACCGGCGCGAGAGCCATCGCGGGCACGGCTGACTTCCGCCGTGATCTGCTTCCCAATGGCGTTGGCGACGTCCTCCTTGTCGATGTCGCGGGTGCGGAAGAAGTTCGGCGGTGGTCCCTCGACGGACCAGGCTTCTACGCCTTCCTCGCGCTTGGCGTCCACGAAGACGTAGATGTGAGGGTTTCTCCAATCCATCTTCGTGAGCGTGCCGGTCAACGTCACGCGATCGTTGAAGTCGAACAGGGCCGACATGTTGTGATGCGCCCATGCGGACCCGGCCAGCAGGGCAGCCAGAACGACGAACGCGCTCGTTCGGAGTTTCATCGAAGCCCCTCCTTCAGCGTGGAATACGGCTGTCGCCCGAAGAAGTTCGCTCGGGCTCGGTCGGCGACGGGACCAAAGCCCGTGCCACTAAGACGATGGAAGGAGGGCCGCAGTTGTGCGCCAGAAAAGCGACGGCAGCGAACGTTGCAGGTGTGACTGTCCGCGGGTGGGACGCCGGCCGTTCAGGAGCGCACAACGTGCTAAAAAGACGGGCCTCCGACAAAGACCGGCGGACGCCCCGCTCCACCCCCGTAACGAGTCGGGTACCCGACACCCACTCCGACGCCCGTCGAGGAGTCGCAACTCAGGGAGACGAGTGCTGAGGCGAGGACGACGGCCAGAACAAGTACCCGCGGAATGAGGTTCATGCGCTTCATGGCTGATTCACCTAGTAGGGGTACTTCTGCAGGGCGAGCGCTGCACCACCCGGATCGGCGATGACGGCGAGCGAACTGTTGCGGCGCTCGGGTGCCACGGGCACGATGACTCGACCGCCGAGCGCCGTTACGCGAGCGCTCAGTGCTTCGGGGTCGCTCACGAGCACATAAGGCAACCAGTTGGGCTGCACGTCCACGACGTCGCTCGGAAGCTGAAAGAGACCGGCGCCGCTTCGCGCTTTCTTCAGAACGTGGTACTCGACACCGAGACGTGAATCCGAGATCGCAGGCTCGTACCCGGCGAGCCGCTTGTAGAAGTCGAGCGCCTTGGCCGCATCACGAGCGAGGTACTCCTGCCAGAAGAAGTGACCGGGCGTTGGCTGCGTGGCTTCGGGTATCGTGCCTCGCATCTGGGCGAGCCCGAGCGGCGCCTCCTGCGGGTCGGCGACCACCGCGACGCGCGCGAGCGGCAGGTCGCGCGGTTGAACGATTACCTTGCCACCGTCTGCCTGCACCTGCGCCACGCTCTTGTCCACGCTGTCGACGGCCATGAAACTGACCCACTGCGATCCCGCGTCGGTCATCGCGCTGATATCGACCATGCCGCCGACCGGGATGTCCGCGGATCGAGCGATCACATAGGGCCGGTCACCGCGCGTCGTGTCCTCGAAGCGCCACCCGAACAACTCGCCATAGAACCGCCTGGCCGCGCTCACATCCTTCGTCATGAGGTCGTGCCAGACGAAGCGCCCGGTCTCCACGCGGGCCTGGGCGGTGACCGGTTCGGGCGCGTTGGCAATTCCAAACACCACTGCCAGAACACACGCGGCACCGATAGTCGTCGTTGCGCGCAGCTTGGGGATCATGATGAGGCGGGTGGTGCAATCCCGGATCCACACGCAAGTTGCTGTGAATCCGGGGGGCGACGTCGACGGGGCCACGGTCCGCCGTGGGAGTGGTGGCTGGGTGGTGCGAATTTGGAGAGGCCTTCCTGGCGTTACTTGATGTGGGGACCCATGTGCTGCCTGGACTTCTCGTTCTCGTTGCAGATGAACTCGAACAACTCCGTCCCGACCAGGCGACGGGCGTTGGTCATCACGGTCCACGGCTTCGTGTAGTACGTCGGGTCCGTGATGGTGAGCTCGATCTCCAGCTGGCCGAAGTTTGGACGCCGGAAACGCTCGATGACCGTCAGCTTGTCACTGGTCGGAAGACCGCCATGATCGAGCCACTGCTTCCCGTTGATTCCCCTGGTTTCGACGACGAGCGTGTCGCCTTCCCAGCGGCCCTTCGAGAAGCCAAGCCAGCTTGGATTCAGGTCGTCCGCGAACTCGCGACCGTCGAGATGAACCTGCCGCCACAGGTTGAACGCCTCGTACACGAGGACCACGAGCTTGTCGGTCTGCACGATCTTGAATGGCACTGGCGCCATGTTGATCTTGGGAACACCCTGCGGCAGGCAATGCGCGTCCGGCTCTTCCCACCCGCGCGTGCCGTCCTCGCGGAGCTTGTGGATCTTCCGCGCCTCGTCGGTCATTGGCACGTTCTCGAGCCCGATGTCGGCAGCGAGATTCCGGAAGTACTTCATGTTGGGCATGTAGATCCCGGACAGGTCGGCCTTTCCGTCGCTCGTCCTGGGCGCAGGCGCCGACATGTTCGGCTTGCCATCCGGCCCGAGCGGCACACCATCCGTCGGCAGGTTCTTCCACTGTGCGGAGACCGGCATCGCCAGGAGCAGCAGCCCTGCCACGGCCCCCGCGGCACCCCGTATCCACGTCCTGATTCCCTTGCCTCGACCTATGAGTATCTGCATGATGCCAACGATTCTCTGCGACTGGTACGGCGTGTCAAGCTACCTGATCTCGTCACCGTGCCCGCGACATGTTCCGGTCGTGCGAATTTGCCCCATAATCCACTGGAACGATTGACCGCTGAACTCTGAACCGGGAAACGTGGGAGGACATATGTCTTCGATCGACGTGGGCAGGCGTCGTGCGCTCGTCGGCCTCTCGGGTATCGTCATGGCAGCGATCGGCGCTGACCCGGCGCTGGCCCAGGGTCAGAAAAGCTGCGTGCTGACCGCGGACGCCGGTGAGGGTCCCTTCTATCTGGACCCGAAGCTGATTCGCTCGGACATCACCTCGGGAATGCCCGGTGCGCCATTGC
>JAICEG010000377.1 GCA_025924295.1 Vicinamibacteria bacterium | reverse complement strand
TGCGGCGGCCGACAGCGTCCGCGTGCGCGGCAACAACGATCGCCGGCTGACGATCGGAACGCGCGCCGCGTCGAAGGTCCTCGTGCAGGCGGTGCAGATCCTGCTCCTCGCACTGCTCGCCACGCCGGCGCTTGCACAATCGGCTCAGAAGCCGACGGAATCGCCGCGCACCGCACTGTCCGGCTACATGGACTTTCATTTCAACAAGCCCGAGTTCAGCGACGCACAGCTCGACTTCCATCGCTTCGTGCTGCTCGTCACGCACTCGTTCACCGAGAAGATTCGCTTCGTGGGAGAGCTGGAGCTCGAACACGCCCTCGTCGAAGGGCTCGAGGAGAAAGGCGAGCTCGAACTGGAGCAGGCCTACGTCGACTTCCTGCTCTCACGCTCGTTCAACGTGCGGGCGGGCATGATGCTCATGCCGATCGGCATCATCAACGAGCGGCATGAGCCGCCGGTGTTCTACGGCGTCGAACGCCCGTTCAACGACACGGTCATCATTCCAACCACCTGGTTCGAGGTTGGCGCCGGCGTGCACGGCGAGATCGGCCGGGGATGGCGCTATCGCGCCTTCGTGGCCGCACCGCTCGACGCCGCCGAGTTCAGTGCCGACGAAGGCATTCGCGAAGGACGGCAAAAAGGTTCCGAGGCCAACATCGGGCGGCCCGCGGTCACGGGGCGAATCGAGTATGTCGCCGTGCGTGGCCTGACCCTCGGCGCAAGCGGGTGGTCGGGCAAGTCGGGCTTTCAGTTCCGTCCCGAGTTCGACGTGCCCGTCTCACTCGCGGAGTTCGACGGCCGCTACGCACGGGACCGTCTCGAGTTCAGGGGCCAGTTCTCGCAGGTGTGGATCGACAACGCGGGGCGCCTGAACGATGCGCTCGCCATCTCCGTCGGCGTCAACCCGAATATCGCGCGCTCGCTGCGCGGCTTCTACGGCGAGGCTGGATATCGCGCGTTCTCGAACCCGTCGCTCGGCGAGATCGGCGCCTTCGTCAGGTACGAGAACTTCGATACGCAGTATCGAATGCCCACGGGCTACGTCGCCCTTCCCGAATTCGACAGAGACGCGTGGGTCGTGGGCGCGACCTACTGGCCGGATCCGGACGTCGCTGTGAAGTTCGACTACTCGATCGTTCGCAATCGCAGCACGGTGATTCAGGAGCCCAATTCACTCAACGTCGGGCTGGGATGGTGGTTCTGATGCGATACGCATTCATGTCGTTCGCTCTGCTCGTCGTGGCCTCTACGGGTCCGGCTAAAGCCGGACACTACGGAGCAGACGTAGTGCCTGGCTTCAGCCAGACGAGTCACGTAGTGTCCGGCTTCAGCCGGACCAGCGCACAAAACACCCAGGTCATCGAGATCAGCGCGGAGCGTTTCAGCTTCAACCCATCGGAGATCCGTGTGAAGGCCGGCACACCGCTCGAGATACGTCTGACGAGCGAGGACACGATGCACGGCTTCAAGATCCTCGGCACAGACATCGACCTCGAGTTGCCCAAGCGTGGACGCGGCGTCGCGTCGGTCATGTTTCAACCGTCGGCGGGCCGATACACGTTCGAGTGCTCCAGGCTGTGCGGCGCCGGGCACTCGTTCATGCGCGGCGTCATCATCGCAACCGAGTAGCGAGGCTGGCCATGTCGAAGCAGGACTTCGTCACCGCGGCGGCGCTCGTCGTCTTTGGTGTGGTGCTGGTCGCACAATCAAGCGGGCTCCCTGGTGAGCCGCTCGCCGGCATCACGCCGGTCGAGTTCGAGGAGTTCCGCCTCGGTCAGGACGATTTCCTCGAAGTCGAGACCACGGATGAGGGGCTCGGTCCGGCATTCAACGGCACCAGCTGCGCCGTCTGTCACAGCGTGCCGGCGGTCGGCGGCTCAGGAATCATCGCCGAGATCCGTGCGGCCACGCGCGGCCCGCGCGGCGAGTTCGTCGCACTCCACCCGTCGGGCGAGACGCTGTTTCACCTGTTCTCGGTGCCGAGTCATTCGTGCCAGCCGACGATCCCCGCCGAAGCCACCATCTTCGCGCGGCGCGTCCCGATTCCTCTCTTCGGCGCCGGCCTGGTCGAGGCCATCCCTGACGAGTCGCTGCTCGCGCTCGAAGATCCGGTCGATCGAAACCGCGATGGCGTGAGCGGCCGCGCGGCAATCGTCACAGACGTCGCGACCGGCGAGCGGCGTGTCGGCCGCTTTGGATGGAAGGCGCAACACGCCACGCTGATCACCTTTGGCGCTGACGCCTATCGAAACGAGATGGGCATCACCAACGACATCTTCCCCACTGAACTGGCGGTGGGCATACCGGCGGATCGGATGCGCGTGTGCGATCTCATCCCGGAGACCGAAGACAAGCGCGATCCGCGAACCGGCCGGCGCGGGATCGACAACTTCGCCAGCTTCATGAAATTCCTGGCCCCGGCTGCGCGCGGCCCGATCGGCGAGGCTGCGAGACTGGGCGAACAGATCTTCGGCGCCGTTGGCTGCGCCGCCTGCCACACGCCTTCGCTGGCGACCGGACCCAGCGGCAATCCGCTCTTCCACCATCGCCAGGTTCCGCTGTTCTCGGACCTGCTGTTGCACGACATCGCGACTGGCGACGGCATCGCGCAGGGCGCTGCCGCGCCTGAGGAGATTCGCACGCCAGCACTGTGGGGACTTCGTTTCCGCAGGCCGTTTCTGCACGATGGCTCCGCCGCCACCCTCGAAGAAGCCATCGGCCGCCACGGCAACGAAGCGGAGCTCGCCCGGCGCGGATTCGAGCGCGCCTCTGAAAGCGACCGCGCAGCACTGCTCGCGTTCCTGCGGTCGCTTTGACTTGATTGCGTCACCGCCGACGCCAGACACTACAGGCGATGTACGAACATCGCCGGCAGAAGCTGCTGAGTCGACCGGCGTTCCTGAAGCGGCTCGCGCGCCAGGGACTGTCGGCATTGATGCTGGTCGCGGCCTCGATGGGCATCGGGACCGTCGGCTTTCATCTGCTCAGCGAGCAGCGCTGGATCGACGCCCTGGTCAACTCCGCGATGCTACTGGGCGGCATGGGACCAGTCGGTGACCTCGGAGGTACCCGCGGGAAACTGTTCGCGACCTTCTTCGCGCTCTACGCGGGCCTCGTCTTCCTGATCGTTGCGGGCCTTCTCTTCTTGCCGCTGTTTCACCGCGTCCTGCATCGCTTCCACCTCGACCAGGACTCAGACCGCGCTCGCTGACACTCACTGTCCGATCCCGTAGACGTGGCCAAGCGTTCGGACGACGATGAGACCGTCGGAGATGGCGGGCGTGGCCATGATCACTTCCTTCATGTCGTTCTTCGCAATCTGCGTCAAACCTGGACCGGCTGTGAGGACGTAGACTTCGCCGTCTTCGCTCGACACGTACAACCGCCCGTCTGCGGCGATCGGTGACGCTGAAAACGATCCGCCGGTGCCGACTCGGCCACGGAAGGCACGCTGTCCCGTCTCCGCGTTGTATGCCGTCATGATGCCGTTGACGTTGAGGGTGAACAGGTATCCGCCGTACACGATCGGCGTCGGGATGTAGGTACCTTCGTTACTGTTGCTCCACGCAATCGATTGGTTCGAGTCCTGCCCTTTCGGCAGCGAGATATCGCCCTCTGCCCCAGGTCGAATTGCGTAGATCGGCCGCACCGGCGGATAGCCACCCGTGACGAACACCAGGCCGCCGCCAACGACAGGCGTACCGATCGTGATCTCTGAGTTTGGTCCGAGCGTCCACAGCTGCTTTCCCGTCGCCGGATCGTAGCCACGGATCTTGGTGCCGTTGGTGACGACCTCGTCGCGGCCGTCGGCCGTGCGAGCGATGGTCGGTGTGCCCCACGTGGAAATCTCATCGGTCCGCGCGGTCTTCCAGAGTTGCTTGCCGGTCGACAGATCCCATGCCGCGATGTACGACCCCTTCTGGACGTCCGCCTGGAGGATCACCGAGTTGCGGTAGATGATCGGCGAGCTCGAATGTCCCCATTGGAACGCCGGATCGAAGAACCATCCGCTGTCGAGCACCCCGAGATCGACTCGCCAGAGCTCTTTGCCGTTGAAGTCCCACGCAACCAGCACACCGGCAGATCCAAACACCGCCACGACGCGCTTGCCATCGGTGACCGGGGTCGAACTGGCCTGACTGCTCTTGGTGTGCCGCTTCGTCCTGGGCACTCCCTTGAACGCGGTGCGTTCCCAGACGATTTTTCCTGACACCTTGTCGAGGCCGTACATCTTCCACTCGTGTTCGGACAAGTCATCGACAGGCTTGACGTCTCCGTACAGGCCGGTCCTGAACGTGTTGTCGCCCGCCTTGCCGACCGCAGTGCTGATGAATATGCGATTGCCCCACACGACCGGGCTCGACGTCGCGACTCCCGGGATCGGCGTCTTCCATTTGATGTTCTTGCCGCTGGCGATATCCCATTCGGCAACGGCGCGCTGGCCATCACCATTCCCAGCTGCGCCATCTCCGCGGAACGCGGGCCAGTTGCGAGGCCCGGTTGGTCGCGGCGCGGCGGCAGCGGTGGCGGATGGTGCCGCGGATGGCGGCGCGGCCGCCGCAGCCGTTGCAGCCGCTGCGGCCTCTGGCGTCACGCGCACGAGTGTCAGGTTCGCGGGACCCTGCGCCAGGCCGATCGACTCGACCAGGCCGCCGCGCTCATTGAACGTCAGCGTGGCATTCACTTCGACGACCCGGAACGTGTTCTCTGCCGTGGGAACGAGGCGGACGCTCGGTTGACCCTGCACCTGTGACATCAGCGCCCCGTTCTCGATGGTCACCGTCATCGTCAGCCCACTCGCGTTGTCGCGGTACGTGCCGGCAAACTTCGGTAACGTGGCCGGGTTGACGACGAACGCAGGAGGAGCGGCCTCTGCGGGCAACTTGTCGAGCGAGCCCTTGATGATCGGAACCATCGCCTCACGCTTCATGGTGCCGGCAAGGTTCATCGCCGATTCCAATCCGCGACGCGTTACTTTCCCGGCAAGGGCAGCCTTCAGCAGTGCCTCGTTGTTCAC
>JAICEG010000376.1 GCA_025924295.1 Vicinamibacteria bacterium | reverse complement strand
GGTTCGCGGACGGCGGCGGATGGGGGTATGCCGTATTCCTGCATGACACCTCGTCCGGCACGTATGCGCCCGCTACGCTCACGCACAAGCCGCCCCAGGGAAACGACGCCAGGTGCGGCGTCGCGTGTCACACGAGAGCGAAGGCAAAGGACTTCGTCTTTACGGAGTACGCCAGGCGGTGATCGGCACTGGCCACCGACACCGTGGCGTAGGACAACGTGCCCTGGCCGATACCGTCACGGCCGATTTCCACCTGAAAGCGGAAAAGCGGTCGCATCGATCGGCACGCGCGACTACCGGGAATGGATGCGTGATGTCGGCGGCAGTAGGGAATGCTCGAACAGCACGCCGGCTTCGTGAAGAGTGCCTCGCTTCCGCACGACCGTGCGCAGGTCGAGCGGGCGCGGGTAGATCGGCGTGCCCGGTTCGCCGCCGGGAAGCGGCGACGTCGTGAGATACAAATCCTGTACGAGAGCGGCGTCGATCAGTTCGGCGGCCAGGCCCCGTCCGCCAACGGCCGAGATCCTTTCGATGCCCATCGCTCGCATCTGTTCGAAAGCGTCGGCGAGCGTAAAGCCGGCGTCGACGACAATCGACGTGATCCACGGACGCTCGGCGAGCGCTTCGCGCATTGCCGCGATTCCGCCGGGCGCGGTCAGGAGGACGAGACGGAGCTCGGGAATGTTGTAGAGCCGCTCGCGATCGATCGGGACACCGCGACGTGTCGCAATGATCTGAACCGGATGGCGCGGCTGGCCGAGCGCATGTCGCAATCGGACGAGTTCGGGATGCCACACGGAAAAGACCATGCTCCCGCCACGAACCGTGGATGCGCCCGCGAGCACGGCGTCGGCCGATACGCGGGTCAGCCCTTCGTAAATGAGATGCTTGTCTGTTTCGCCGCCGCCGAGTGTCTGAGGATTCCGGGCGCCAGTATTGCCATCACGCGACTGCACGAAGATCAGATGACACGCCGGCAGCCGTGGCGGCAGCGGCGACAGGTAGAACAGGCCGTCGAAGAGGCGCTCGGTCCATGGCGAGCCAATGGTGGTCATTCGATCGAGCGGTTGCTCGAGCTCGGTGGCGTAAGGAGGGAGCTCTGCCGCAGCCGCCTCGCGCGATTTGCGATCGATGAAGGCGGCGAAGCCGCTGATGGCCTTGTCGGACACGCTACTCGAGCATCATCGCACTGCACGCGGTCTGGTTCCACGAGATGAGGAGGTTCTTCGTGAGGTCCACTGAACGGCAGAAGATGCTGGCGGGCGAGATGTATGACGCGCTCGATCCTGAACTCGTGACAGCTCGCGCTCGCGCACGAGATCTATGCCAGCGGCTCAATGCCACGCGTGAGGAGCAGGAAACTGAACGTCGTGGCATTCTGCGCGACTTGTTCGGCAAGGGGGGTGACACGATGTGGATGCAGCCACCGTTCCATTGCGACTACGGCGCGAACATCGAACTCGGTGAGAGGGTATTTTTCAATTTCAACTGCATCGTGCTCGACGTGTGCCCGGTGCGAATCGGTGACTTCACGCTCTTCGGGCCGGCAGTCCAGATCTACACGCCGCTGCATCCATTCAACGTCGAGCAACGACGTCGCGAAGAGTTCGGAAAACCAATCGAGATTGGCTCCGACGTGTGGATCGGCGGCGGAGCGATCGTTCTCGCGGGCGTGCGGATCGGATCTCGATCCGTGGTCGGTGCCGGCAGCGTTGTAACGCGAGATCTCCCCGAAGGGGTATTCGCCGCAGGCAATCCGTGTCGAGTCATCCGCACCATCACTGAGTAGCGCGCGCAGTGTCCACTTCGACGATCGTCAGCCTTGCTCTGGTGCCCAGTTTGCCTGGGGCGGGGTCCTGAGGGCCGATGGATCCGAACACCAACGCGGCGGCCTGAGACGTGGGTATGATCAACGGTCCCGTTGGGCTGGCGCGTTCTGAGCCTGTGGCGGTGGGGATCGCTTTACGTCTGATCCTGCCGTGCCGACTCGAGGGATTCCGCTATGGATCTCAGCGAGAAGCAGCTTATCGAAGCGGTATTCGCCGGGGGCGGCGATATGGGCGCTCGGATGCGCGCCTTCGATTGGTCGACGACAGATCTGGGGCCGGTGTCGCAATGGCCCCACTCGCTGCGGGCCGGCGTGCGCATCGTGCTGGCCGCAGGCCATCCCATGCTCATTTCATGGGGCCCGGACTACACGATGCTCTACAACGACGCCTACGGAGTGGTCGTCGGTACGAAGCACCCAGGGGCGCTGGGTCGCAGTTGCCGCGAGGTACTGGCCGAGGCGTGGGACTTTATTGGCCCGCGCTTCGACGCGTCCTTCAAAGAGGGTCAGACCATCAGCACCTTGAGTCACCAGCTTTTCACGTTCCGCCGCAACAATTACCTCGAGGAGTGCTACTTCGCCTTTTCGTACAGCCCGATTCCGGATGACGAGGGCCGTGTCGGCGGCGTGTTGACGAACGCCCTCGACATGACGGAACGGGTGATCGAAGACCGCCGCCGCCAGGTGCTGCGTGACCTGGCCGCCCGAACCGCCGAAGCCCGACACGAGGAAGAAGTCTGGCGAGTGAGTGCCGAAACGCTCGCCGACAACCGCACCAGCGCCCCGTTCGCATTTCTCTACGAGTACCTGCCAAGCGAACAGCAGGCCTGCCTCGCAGGCGTCAGTGTCGACACAGATGACTCGCTGCATCCCCCACGGCTCGGGTGCGCGCGTGACAGTATGTGGCGGTTCAACGCAGCGCTGGCGGAGGATTGCTTGTTGGTGGAGCTCGCCGATCGGCTATCAGCGATCGCGATTCCGGGTTGGCCATCCCCTCCCAGCACGGCGACAGTCCTGCCGATCCGGCTGCGCGAGGCCAGTGAGGCTGCCGGGTTCCTGGTGCTCGGTATTCACCCGGGCCGCGCGTTCGACGATGGTTACCGTCACTTCGTTCGCCGAATCGCGGAACAGATCGCCGTTGGGCTGGCCAGCGCGCGCGCCTACGAGCGGGAACGTCAGCGTGCAGAGGCGCTGGCTGAGGTCGATCGTGCCAAGACAGCATTCTTCAGCAATGTCAGCCACGAGTTCCGTACGCCTCTCACGCTGATGCTCGGGCCGCTGGAGGAAGTGCTGTCGGAGGCGCGCGAGCGGCTCACTCCTGGACGACACGAGCAGCTGATCACCGTGCGCCGAAACGCGTTCCGCTTGCTCAAGCTCGTGAACACGCTACTGGATTTCTCTCGGATCGAAGCGGGACGTGTGCAGGCCGTCTATGAGCCGACGGACCTGTCTGGTGTGACGACCAATATCGCGAGCGTCTTTCGATCGGCGATGGAAAACGGCGGGCTGCAGTTTTACGTGGACTGCGCGCCTCTTCACGAGCCGACGTATGTGGACCGGGATATGTGGGAGAAGGTCGTTTCGAACCTTCTCTCCAACGCCTTCAAGTTCACGTTCGAGGGTTCGGTCACAGTGACCTTGAGGCGAGTCGATCAGACCGTGGAACTACGGGTGGCTGATACCGGGGTCGGGATCGCCGCCGATCAGCAGACACGAGTGTTCGAGCGCTTTCATCGTATTGAGGGCACGCAGGCACGCACCTACGAAGGCACCGGAATCGGCCTGGCGCTCGTACACGAGCTGATCAAACTGCACGGCGGTCATGTGCGCGTGGAGAGCGCCGTCGGCACAGGCAGCACGTTCATCGTGAACATTCCGCTCGGAACCGCGCATCTTCCGGCCGAACGGATTCAGGCCACTCGATCATTGGCATCGACAGGCATCGCCGCCGCCGCGTACGTCGAGGAAGCGGAGCGGTGGCTCCCGGACGACTGGCACACGGCCGATTCCCCGATGCTTCCTGGTCTGGGATCGCGTGCACCTGCATCGATCTCAGAGCCGGCGCCCGCCCGCGACGTGATCCTCGTCGCCGACGACAACGCCGACATGCGTCAGTACCTCAAGCAGCTGCTCGGCGGCCGATATGAGGTGCACGCGGCCGAAGACGGCGCTCGGGCGCTCGAGGCCGCGCGACGTGTGCGACCGGCGCTGCTTCTGGCCGACGTCATGATGCCGCAGTTGGACGGATTCGGCCTACTGCGAGCGGTTCGTGACGAGGCCACGATCGCGAGCATCCCGGTCATTCTCCTCTCGGCGCGAGCCGGTGAGGAGTCGCGCGTCGAAGGGTTGCAGGCCGGGGCGGACGACTATCTCGTCAAGCCGTTCACGGCACGTGAGTTGCTCGCGCGCGTTGAGGCGCATCTGACACTGGCCAATTTCCGTCGTGAAACCGCGGAGCGCGAGGAGCGGCTCCGCATGGAGGCCGAACTCGAACGAGAGAAGCTGCGCGCGAGCCAGGAGCTTCTGGCGGAGACGAGTCGTCATTATCAAGAACTTCAGGAACGCGAAGCGGAGATCCGGTCGCTCAAGGACCAACTGCATCGCGAGAACCTGGCACTGCGCGACGAAGTTGACCGCACGTCGATGTTCGAGGAAATTGTCGGCTCGTCCGACGCGTTGAGGCTCGTGCTTTCTCGGATCGCGAAGGTTGCTCCGACGGACTCGACGGTCCTCATTACAGGAGAAACGGGTACCGGCAAGGAGCTGATTGCCCGCGCGGTCCACAAGCGATCACAGCGGTCTGCGCGCGGCTTCGTGAGCGTGAACTGCGCCGCCCTAGCGCCGACGCTCATCTCGTCGGAATTGTTCGGCCACGAGAGGGGCGCTTTCACCGGCGCCACTCAGCGACGACTCGGGCGGTTCGAACTGGCTGATGGCGGCACGATTTTCCTTGATGAAGTCGGTGAACTGCTGCCCGAAACCCAGGTAGCGCTGCTGCGGGTTCTGCAGGAACGCCAGTTCGAGCGAGTCGGCGGGACGCAGCCGGTCACCGTCGACGTTCGCGTCATCGCGGCCACGAACCGCGATCTCAAAGACGAGGTCGCGAAAGGCACCTTTCGCGAAGACCTGTTCTATCGGCTCAACGTGTTTCCGATCGAGGCGCCACCGCTGCGGGAGCGGAAAGACGACCTCTTAATGTTGG
>JAICEG010000375.1 GCA_025924295.1 Vicinamibacteria bacterium | reverse complement strand
GCGTCGATGGGCGCGAGCTTGACGCTGTTCAGGTCGAAGATCACCAGCGCCGGCTGCTTGTCTCGAACCGTCTGCAGCACCTTCTCCTTCGACCGCTCGAAGTACATGTCGACGCCAAGATGTTTCGCGGCGGTCGAGATCTTGATCGAAAAGATCAGGTCTTCTACTACGCACACGATCATGTTGATAGGATTGTACCCGCATGATTCTGGAGGTGCGCAAAGTGCCCCCGTTCGAGAAGAACGGCTTCGTTGTCGCGTGTGAGAGGACTCGCGAGGCGGTCATCATCGACCCGGGAGACGAGGCCGATCAGCTGGTTGCGGCGGTGCGCGACTACGACGTCGACGTCCGGATGATCCTGCTGACGCATGCGCACGTCGACCACATCACGGGTGTGGCGGCGATGAAGAACGAGTACAGCGCTCCGGTCTATCTCCATCGCGACGACCTGTTCCTCTACGAGGGGGCGGTGGAGCAGGGCGCGATGTTCGGCTTCAAGGTACGGCGGCCGCCACCGATCGATGTCTACTACGACGGCACGCCGATCGCGTTTGGCGACTACGTCGTCAACGTGCATCACACGCCCGGCCACTGCCCAGGGGGCGTCTGCCTCCAGATCGGCCGCGGTGGA
Organism: Vicinamibacteria bacterium; assembly: GCA_025924295.1. Taxonomy (GTDB): domain Bacteria; phylum Acidobacteriota; class Vicinamibacteria; order Vicinamibacterales; family UBA2999; genus Gp6-AA40. Next base: position 4,401 of record JAICEG010000375.1, on the reverse strand, counting down.
GAGAACGGCGATCACCTCTTCGTCGGTGACACGCTGTTTGCCGGATCGATTGGCCGGACGGATCTCCCGGGCGGCGACTACCAGGTGCTGATGCGATCGATCACGCAGGTGCTCTTTCCGCTCGGTGACGAGGCGGTCGTGCACCCCGGTCACGGACCGGATACGACGATCGCGCGCGAGCGCTCGACCAACCCGTTTGTGCTCGAGTACCTCTCGAATCATTGAAGATTTGGCGATCGTTGATAGTTGATTGGTTGTCGATTTGAGACCGCTGATCGACGATTTGGATTTCAATCAATCAGCAATCGAGAATCTCCAATCAACAACCAATCAAAGATCCTGAAATCAGAGATCAGAAATCAGGCGACCAATCAGTCAGTCTCGCGCGTGGCGACCAGTTCCACGCGACCCACTTTCAATCGATCGCCGGACGCGAGGCGCGCTGTCTCCACCCGCGCGCCATTGACGTAGGTCCCGTTGGTGCTGTCGAGATCGCGCACCTCGAGCTCGCCGGTGGCCAGCGCCGACAGGCGGCAGTGCACGCGTGAGACGAGCGCAGCGTCGACGATGAAGTCGGCGCCGGTGGAGCGGCCGATGGTGCGAATGCCGCCGGTGAGAATGCGAAAGGTTCTTTCTGGCAGATCTTCAGTGATGGTCTTCAGGATCCACATGTTGGCGTGAGCATATTATCGCGAGTGATCAGAGGTTGCGGAGAGGACGGAGAAAACGGGTCTCCGTGGCTCCGTGTCGATCCGTTTCCTCCGTGTCCTCCGCGGCCGCGGCCTCCAGGTCGAGGATCAGTAAGACACCAGCAACCGAGCGGCCCTCTCGATCTCTCTCTGCGACGGCAGGAAGTACTCCTCGAGGGGCGGCGAATATGGCACCGGCGTGTCGAGTGCGCCGACGATGCGCACGGGCGCGTCGAGCGATTCGAATGCCTCCTCCTGGATGATCGCGGCCAGGCTTTCGCCAATGCTGCCGGTCCGCGTGTCTTCGTGCACGATGATGACCCTGCTGCAGTGTCGTGCGACTGCCAGCAGCGAGGTGCGATCGAGCGGCGACAGCGTACGCAGATCGAGAACGCTCGCTTCGATGCCGTCGGCGGCCAGCGCCGCTGCCGCGCGCAGCGCGACGTGCACGTAGGCGCCGTAGGAAATGATCGCCAGATCGCTGCCCGCGCGCCGGAGGGCGGCCTTTCCCAGTGACAGGGGCTCCGGCGGGGCGGATGGGAGCGCCTGCTTGATGGCCGGATCACGATAGAGCGCGATGTGTTCGTAGAAGAGCACGGGATCCGGATCCGCAACGGCGCTTGCCATCAGCGCGCGGGCGTCCTCCGGCGTCGAGGGCACGACGATCTTCAAGCCAGGCGTTCGATAGAACCACGCCTCGGTGTTCTGCGAATGATAGGGGCCGGCGTGACGTAGTCCACCCCACGGCATCCTGACGACCATCGGGACCGAGCCGCCCCATCGATACCGAATCTTGGCGGCGTTGTTCACCAGCTGGTTGAAACCGCTGGCGACGAAGTCGTTGAACTGCATCTCGCCGATCGGCCGCTGACCCGCCAGGGCGGCCCCGACGCAGACACCCAGCACGCCACCTTCGGCCAACGGTGAATTGATGATGCGGTCGCCGAACTCCCCGAGGAGAGACCGAAGCAGCAGGAACGAGTTGCCGTATCTGCCACCCACGTCCTCACCGTAGACGAAGACTCGCGGGTCGGCGCGCAGGGCGTCGGAGATGCCAAGGGCGATGGCGTCGAGAAACGTCTGCCCCTTCCGATCGAACGGAAGACCGCGATCCTCCCGGGGCAGGGACGGACTCAGATCGATCGCGAGACGGACATCCGGTTCGAGGGGCTCGATACGCGCGTGCGCCGAGTCGCAGGCGTAGACGCGCGTGCCGGCCTGCCCTGGCTCCGGCCACGGCGCGTCAACAATGGCCCGGGCCTCGGTCTCGACCAGCAGCTCCGCCTCGTTTCGAAGTCGCTCCAGCTCGGACGAGTCGATGACTCCGGCGGCCTCGAGCCGCCCGGCATATCGACGTATCGGATCGCGCTCGAACCAGAACGCGTAGAGACCCGGGTCCGCGTACGCGCCCGCAGACAGGCGGGGGTAATCCCAGGTCGTCGCAGGCTCCTTCCCGAGAAACAGCATGTCGTCGTGATGGGCGTGACCAGCCATGCGCATCGAGACGAGCTCGATCAGCGCGGGACCATGGCCAGCGCGGGCACGATCGGCGGCCCATGTAAACGCGGCCGCCACCTGGTCGGGGTCTGTTCCGTCGATCGTGATTCCGGGAATACCGTAGCCGCTCGCTTTGTCAGCAAATACCCGGGCAGATGACTGCTCGGAGACCGGGGTCGAGAGTGCCGTCTGGTTGTTCTCGATACAGAAGACGGCCGGCAGCCGGCGCGCGGCGCAGAGATTGATGGCCTCGTGCCATTCGCCAAGCGAGGATCCGCCTTCGCCGATGAAGGAGAACGCCACCCGTTGCTGGCTCTCACGGGAGAACGCCATCGCGATGCCGGCGATCGACAGCGTGCTGATCGAAAGCGGCGCCGTCGCCGGCAGGATTCCCCATTCCCAGTCACCGATGTGCAGGTCGCGGCCGTCCATAGGAGGACCTTGCTTGCCCATCTGCGCGTTGAGCACCATCCGGATCGTCGCCGGCTCGGGGCGCATCGCGAGCGCGACGCCGAGGTCGCGAATGATCGGGCCGACGACATCGCCCTGCCATCCGCGGGACGGATCGCGCCAGGCCGGTCCTCGCTTCAGGCGGATGCCGGCCGCGTAGATTGCTTCCTGGCCAAGGGAGCGAAAGCCTTTTCCCTGGAAAGGAACGTCCTGGTGCCTGACCTCGCCGCTCAGGAAGAACTGCTTGAGGCGATTGTCGATGGCGCGCGTCAGGATCATTCCGCGAAGGATCTCGCGCCGCTCATCGGCCGTCAGCGATGCGCCGATTGCCTCTCGTGCGAAAAACCAGTCGCAGGCGTCGAGCAGTTCCTCGCGCGCCTTCTCCAGGCGCGTGTCAGCAGTGACGCCCGGAGTTGTGTCCGGAAGATCGCCGGCGGCGATGTCATCGAGCTGTCGTCGAAGAGCGCCGGCGAATGCCGGCCGTAGTTGTTCGATCGACGCTTCGTCGATGGCCTGATCGGCATCGCACGATTGCGACGCTCGTCGAACGGCAGCCAGGGCAAACGGATATCGCTCGACCACGAACGACATCAGCCGGTCTGCCAACGTCGGCATGGTCTGATCCTAACCATTCCCCCTTGAAATCGGCCGTCGGGCGTCGGAAAGTGGGTGTTCGACTGTTGGGAGTCGGAAATTGGGAGTTGGGAGTTTGACAGAGACCCATTTCAAAGGCTGGGCGAAGCCGGGACCGGTGCCACCGGGTGCGCTCGCGCCCCCCGAGGTGCCGCCGGATGAGACGCTCGACGCGATCAGCGGGCACTTTCGGGTCTTTCAGCTTCGTGACGGACACCGCTTCTCGACCGACGACGTGCTCACGGCCTGGTACGGGACGAGCTGGGCGCCAACGGCGTCGCGAGTGCTCGACCTTGGATCCGGGATCGGCTCGGTCGGGATGATCGCCGCGTGGCGTCTGCCTGGCGCACGCGTCGTGACCGTCGAGGCGCAGCCGGAGAGCGTTCGGCTGGCGCGCAAGTCGGCGAGCTACAACGGTCTCGAATCGCGATACGAGATTCGCCGCGGCGATTTCCGCGACGAAGGGGCGTTGGCGCGTGACGAGACATTCGACCTCGTGCTGGGAAGCCCGCCGTACTTTCCACCGGGAACCGGCATCGAAGGCGACCACCCGCAGAAAGTCGCGTGCCGCTTCGAGCTGCGTGGTGACATCCGCGACTATGCACGCGTCGCTGCGCGCCATCTCGCACCAGGTGGTGTCTTCGCCTGCGTGTTCCCGGAGGACCAGCGTGCTCGGCTCGAAGCGGCCGCCCTCGCGACGGAGACGGTGATCGTGAGGCGGCGGCCTGTGGTGTTCCGGGAGGGCGAGCCGCCACTCGTGGGCCTGTTCCTGATGATGCGATCGACAGACCTGCCTCCCGCCGCCCGTGGGCGAACCTGGGTCGAGCCGGCGCTGATCATCCGCGCCGCGGACGGGTCGGTGCATGCCGAATACGCAGCGGTCAAGCTGGCGATCGGCTTCCCCCCTTGACGTTCTCGGTAGGTTCGGCCAGCATCGCGGGCCGTAGGACTATCCATGACGAACCGCGTTGGTCTGTTTCTTCTTGTTTTCTTGTATCCCGCTGCGGCGCTGGCGCAGACGCCGCAGGGATGTGACGGTCTCCGGACGCTGTCGCTCGCCAACACAACCATCACGACATCCGCCGTGGTCACAGGCAGTTTCACGCCGCCCGGAAGTTCCAATCCCAACGCT
>JAICEG010000374.1 GCA_025924295.1 Vicinamibacteria bacterium | reverse complement strand
CGCTCGATGCGCGAGCCGCCGAAGAACCACACGCGATCGCGCACGATCGGCCCGCCCAGGCTGTAGTTGAGGTCGTACAGACGATAGAGTTCGTCGCCGACCCGGATGCCGCGCGCGTTCAGCCCCTCGTCGATGTTGTCAGCCTGCAAGCTACTGTTCGAGAACAGGCCAACGAATTCCCCCTTGTACTGATTGCCACCGGTCTTCGGGATGCGGTTCACGAGCACGCCGCCCGTCTGGTTCTCGGCCGATCCGCCGGACACCTGAACGGAGACCTCCTGCGTCTGCGCCTCGTTGTCGTAGATGCACGAGCACTGGCCACCGCCGAACATCGCATCCGCCACCATGCCGTCGATGAGCGTCCGCGAATCGCGCGTCTGCGACCCGTGCGTCAGGAGGCTGCCGCCCGTCCACATCGTGCTCGAGCCGCCGACGTCGAATACGCCGGTACTGACGGCAGGAACAGTTCCGGCCAGCAACTGGAAGTTCCGGCCCGTCGGAAGCGACTCGATCAACTCTTCCGAGACAACTTCCCGGCGTCCGCTCGTCTGCACGTCGACCACCGGGCTCTCACCCGTGACCGTGATGCTTTCCTCGAGAGAACCGACCCGCATCTCGACGTTGATCGGTGCGGTGAAGTTGGCTTCGAGCTCGATGTTCTCGCGCACCACCGTGCTGAAACCTGGCAGCTTGAATGAGACGGTGTAGACACCAGGACGCAGATCGACGACGCGGTACTGACCCGCCTCGTTCGTCGTTCCCGTTCGTACTTTTTCGATGAGTGCAGGGCTGCTGGCTTCGACTGTCACGCCTGGAAGCACGGCGCCGGACGTATCGCGTACCGTGCCGGCAATAGCACTCTGGGCGATGGCAATGCCTGGGAGCGTCAACATCGCTCCAAGCATCAGGAGGGCAACGACCGCGGACCGTGGACGCATGAGTAGGCCTCCTCCTCGGGGTTAGGTATGTCCGGCTTAGCCGAACCCATCGTCGTGTCCGGCTTCAGCCGGACCGCCGATTTGTGGTGCGTAGACTATCGCCAAACGCATCAATTACAGACAAGAAAAACGGCGCCCGCTGCAAAGGTCACCCAAAAAGGGGAGGCCCCTTGCCGTGGCGGCGGAGCGGTTCAAAGCGACGTAATATCGCCGCATGCGCTGGGTGCTTCCGGTGGCAGTGCTCCTGGGCCTCGCGAGCGTCGGACATGCTCCGCTCCTGCTCGCAGGAATGCCCCTGCCCCCAGGCCGTCAATCGCAGACCGGTGCTCCGACGCCGTCAGTCACCTTTACACGCGACGTCGCTCCTATCGTGTTCTCCTCCTGCGTGACCTGCCATCGTCCGTCAGGCTCGGCGCCTTTCAGCCTGCTGACATACGACGAGGTCAAGGGGCGCGCGGTTCAGATGCTTGCCGCCGTCGAGCGACGCGCGATGCCGCCCTGGCCGCCCGAACCGGGTCACGGCGAATTCGTCGGCAACCGCCGACTGACTGACGGCCAGATCACCACCATCAGACGATGGGTGGATGGCGGGACAGTTGAGGGCGACCCTGCGCTCATGCCCCCGCGTCCGAGCTGGAGCGGCCGCTGGCAGCTGGGTGAACCAGACCTGATCCTGCAGACAGGCGAGTACTCCCTGCGCGCAACGGGCGACGACATGTACCGCAACTTCGTTCTGCAGATTCCGGGTGGCGAGACTCGCTATGTGAAGGCGTGGGAGTTCCTTCCCGGCAATACGCGGGTCGTGCACCACGCGACGATGCAGTTCGACAACGCCGGATCATCACGTGATCTCGATGCCCTCGATCCGGCGCCCGGCTACGAGGGACTCATTCCGCACTCGGTCGCCAGTCCAGATGGATTTTTCCTGGACTGGGGCCCGGGCCATTCACCGTATGTGGCACCCGACGGCATGGCGTGGGCGCTGCGTCCCGGCACAGACCTGGTGATGATGCTGCACCTGCGTCCAAGCGGACGGGTCGAAACGCTCCAGGGCACGCTCGGCTTGTACTTCAGCAAGGAGCCGCCCACGCGCGCCCCAACGCTCGTGAGACTGACGCGACAGAGTCTCGACATTCCCGCGGGGCAGGCCCGCTACCCGGTCATCGACACCGTCACCTTGCCTGTCGATGTTGATGTCTACACCGTGCAACCGCACGCGCATTACCTGGCGAGAGAGATCAAGGGGTTCGCCAACCTTCCCGACGGCACACAGCGCGCGCTGATCTTCATCCGTGACTGGAACTTCGACTGGCAGGGTGTGTACCGCTATGCGCGCCCCGTGCGGCTCCCGGCCGGCACCACGATCAGGATGGAGTACGTCTACGACAACACCGGAGCCAATCCGCGCAATCCTCACGCACCACCGCGGCGCGTCACCTACGGACAACGGACGACAGACGAGATGGCCGAGCTCTGGTTCCAGGTCGTCACGCAGACGCCAGCCGATCGCGCCGCATTGGTCTCGCACATGCAGGCGCACGTGTTCCGGGAGGAGATCGTCGGGCACGAGAAGATGCTCGAGTCCGACCCGCACAACACCTCGCTTCACAACGGGGTGGCGCTGCTCCATGCCACTGTTGGAAACCTCGATCGCGCCGCCGCTCACTTCATGGACGCGCTTCGCGATAACCCCGAATCGCCGTCAGCGCACTACAACGTGGGCATGGCGCTGCTGCTTCAGGGAAAACACGACGAGGCTGGCGGTTATTTCGAGAAGGCGCTCTCGCTCGATCCCGACTATGCGCAAGGCCACGACGGTCTCGGCCAGGTCCGACAGCGGCAGGGGCGCGCGAACGAGGCGCGACAGCACTACCGCGAGGCGGTCCGACTCGCGCCCGGCAACGCAGACGCGCAACGCCACCTGGCAGACCTCGAGCGCGAATTGACCGGAAAGCCGAACCAGGCGCGGTGACAGTCGGAGTCCTCGCACGCCCCACGCTGGCGAAGAGCCACTACGATCGCCTGTTCTACACGGGCATGGCGATCGTCATCGCGTTCGTCGTGCTGGTCGGCTTCGCGCGCACGTACTACCTTCGTTCCCAGTACTTCGATCAAGGACTTCCGTTCTACCTTCACGCGCACGGTGCTGTCTTCACCGCGTGGATCGCACTGTTCGTCGTGCAGACGACGCTCGTTGCCGCACGCAGAACGCCGCTCCACCGCACAGTCGGCTGGGTAGGCACTGGCCTGGCGGGGCTCGTCGTGATCGTCGGTGTCACGACTGCAATCGTGTTTGGTCGAGCCAACATCGCAGCAGGGCCCGGCGACGAGGTTCGTGCGTTCATGACGACGCCGATCTTCTCGATGACGTGCTTCCTGATTCTCGTCGCTGCGGCGATCGCCTCTCGTGCACGTCCGCAGAGACACAAGCGGCTGATGCTGCTCGCCACCATCAACCTGCTCGACGCGCCAATCGCGCGCTGGCCGGGGGCGCCCGGACCGACAGCGGTCTACGTGCTGGTGGATCTGTTCATCGTCGCGGGGATGGTCTACGACCTCGTGACGCGCCGGCGATTGGATCCGACGTACGTCTGGGGTGGTGCGATCGTCGTTGCCGGGCAGCTGCTGCGTGAGGTCGTCGGACAGACGGCGACATGGAGGGCCTTTGTCGGCTCCATCCTAGGATGAGGCTCTTCACGTGACTTCGCTCGAGAACGCCCGTCACGACACACAGAGGCAGGAGGCACAGAGGAAGCACAGCCAAGACTGGTATTAGCAGGCCGATCGCCAAAACTCCATACCCACGTTCGGCCCGGGACTGCAAGACTTCCAGCGTTATGGGCTGACTCGCACGAGAAGTGGCTAATCCTTGAGTGGCACATCGCTCGCTTCGCATGCCAGATGCCGGAGGTGACGATGCTACGATTGAATCGAGGGCAGCGCGCAGTGCTCGTCGAGCGGGTCCCCGAGTTGGCCAACATAGGGATTGGCGCTTTGTGGTTCGGTCAGCTGCTGAACGAGCGCAAATTTTCGTGGGCTTGGGCGCTCGTCGGACTTGCGTTCTGGGTAGCGCTGATCGCGGGCACGTTTCGGTTGCTGGCGGAGGACCAGTAATGGAGTTCATCCTCGTCATGATGGGTGGGTTCGCGTTGATCATCTGGACCATCGCGCTGCTGGACTCACACGCGCGCCGAAAAGAGCGAAGAGGTTAAGGGCCTCTGTGCCTCGGTGCCTCGGTGTGTCGTGGTCACGTGAAGTCGTATGGTCACGTGAAGTCACGTGGTCACGTGAAGACAGTTGACCAAAGGGACTACGCTCGCGCCGCGTCGAGTCTCGACTCCACGAACGGCGCCTCGTTCACCTTCGGCGTCTTCCTCCCGGCCGCAATCAGATACCACTCGCGCGCCGAGGCAACGATCACGACGACCACGATGATCATGAAGAAGAGCGCCAGCCCCGCATCCAGGCGATCGTTGAAGATCATGCGCGCCGTGGCCGGGCTGTCGGAGCCGGCAAGCGACTGAGCGTGCGACAGGAACCCCAGCTTGGGATCGGGTGAAAACACCTTCTGCCATCCTGCCGTCAGCGTCGCGGCTGCCAGCCAAGCCAACGGCATCAGCGTGACCCACAAGTAGCGTAGCTTCCCCATCTTCGCGAGCACTGTCGTCGCGACGCAGAGCGCAACTGCCGCAAGCAACTGGTTCGCGATGCCAAAGAGCGGCCATAGCGAGTTGATGCCACCGAGCGGATCGACGACGCCCTGATAGAGGAAGTAGCCCCAGCCGATGACGACCAGGAACGACGAGAAGAGAATGCTGGGGTACCAGGAGGTGCGGCCGAGCGGCTCGGAGATATGACCCAGCAGCTCCTGCAGCATGAAGCGGCCAACGCGAGTGCCCGCATCGATCGTCGTGAGGATGAACACCGCCTCGAACATGATCGCGAAGTGATACCAGAGCGCAAGACCTGGGCCGCTGAAGACATTGCCGAGAATGCCCGCCATGCCGACGGCAAGGCTCGGCGCACCGCCCGTTCGTGAGAGGAGCGTTGACTCACCCATCTGAGAGGCGAGCCCCTCGAGCTGTTGCGGGCTGACGGTGAAGCCCCAT
>JAICEG010000373.1 GCA_025924295.1 Vicinamibacteria bacterium | reverse complement strand
GACGCCGCCGCCGTAGGGATAGAAGACGCCGCCCGTTCCTCCCGTGGCGATCGACAGCCGCCGCTTCGAGCCACCCGTTCCAGAGGACGGACCACAGGCGGCAAAGGCGAGCGACAAGGCGAGCGCGCACGCGGCAACAGACCTCAGCATCGGCATTCTGCACACTATACTGGCTTCGTGGCGGAAGGTGGCGTTCAGCTCGTCTCGCTCGACGACATCAGGCTGGCTGCGGGCCGGATCCGCGCGCTCGTTCACAGAACACCGCTGATAGAGGTTGCCGCGCCAGCCGAGGGATCCTCGTCGGGCGACCCGATCCGGCTGATGTTGAAGTGCGAGTGTTTCCAGCCCGGTGGCGCCTTCAAGATCCGTGGCGCCTGCAACATGATCGCCCAGCTTCTGCCTGAGGCGCGCGCGGCCGGTGTCATCACGTACTCTTCCGGCAATCACGGCAGAGCCGTTGCGCTCGTGGCTGAGTCCTTCGGCGCACCCGCGGTCATCGTGATGCCGGAGACGACACCACGCGTGAAGGTCGAGGGCGTTCGGCGGCACGGTGCCGAGGTGGTCTTCGCGGGAGTGACGTCGACCGATCGCAGGATCTGTGCGGAGGAACTGGCACGAAGACGCGGGCTCACCATCGTGCCGCCGTTCGATCACCCGTGGATCATCGCAGGACAGGGCACGACCGGCCTCGAGATCCTGGAGCAGCACTCGCAGGTGCGGACGATCTACGTGCCTGTCGGTGGCGGCGGCCAGATTGCCGGCGTCAGCGCCGCGGTGAAGCGGATGCGCGCCTCAGTTCGAGTCATAGGGGTCGAGCCGGTGCGTGCCGCGCGAATGTCCGCATCGAAGGCGGCGGGTCATCCTGTCACGCTCGAGTCCACGGCCAGCATCGCGGATGGCCTGCTCACGTTGCGGCCGGGCGACCTCACCTTCGCGCACGTCCAGGCGTTCGTCGATGACATTGTCACCGTCGACGACGAGGAAATCGCTGCGGGGGTGAAGTGGTTGTTTCATGAGGCCAGGATCGTGGCGGAACCGAGTGGGGCCGCCGCTGTCGCCGCCGCCCGGCGGGCGCTCGAACCGGATACGGTTGCGGTAGTATCCGGTGGCAACGTCGACCCGGATGCGTTTGCGAGCTATATACGGCTCTAGGCTCCCGGCTTGCTAAAGCCCGAAGCCTAAAGCCCAGAGCCGTAAGCCGTTAAGCTCACGGAACCGACAGCCGGCCTGGCTCGTCGAATTGAGCTGAAGACCATGAAAACACTGCATGCGCTCGGCTTTCTCGTGAAGGGGCCGCTCATCGTGGCGTTCCTCTTCCTCATCAACCTGATGACCTCGCCGGGACACTGGTGGGTGCAGTGGGCCGCGCTTGGCATCGGCATCGCCTGGTTCTTCAGCCTGATTCGCGTCATCCGCGCGCTGGTCATCGTCGGCGGGCTCGCGGGACTGGCGGCGTACCTCAGTCGCCAGCGCTGACAAGACACCCGGTGTAGGTTCCGCGGATACTTTCGGAAACGCCCCGGTGTTTTCATGCGGCTCGACTACGTTCCACTACTGAAGATCCAGCGCGACCTGTACGAACTTCCGCGTGGATTCGAGCGGTTCAGGGAGTACCTCCGGACGATGACCGATCCGGAGAGTGGCGATCTGAAGTTCCCTCTCGTCGCGATGAATCCGATGGGGAAGGATCACCTGCCGCCGTTTCTCGATCACCTGCTCGCAATCGATGCCGACGGAATCGCGGCTCACGCCCTTGCCGAAGCCGATGGGGGGCTGCGCGATTTGCCGGGCGAGTACCGCGCCTGCCTCGTTGTCAGCGACGATCTCAAAGGCGGCTGGACCAATCGATATGCGAGCGAGTACAGCTACCGCTTCGAGCAGCGCGCGTACTATCGCCGTGCCTGGCTGGCTGCGATTCTCTGGACGAGCGAGACCTACGACACGACAGCGATTCGACAGGAGCTGTTGCAGTGCGTCTACCGGGTCGCCTACGTGCAGCGTCATGGTGCACCGCGGACGCTGGGAGACATGCTCGCGCAGGAGAGCTACGCGATGCGGCATGCCGGCGCGAGCACGCCGCGCCTCGATGATGACGACCTGGTCTATACGCGAGAAGTGCTGCGCGAGTATTCGTCGGCGACCGATCGCGCGACGGTGATCGCTGCGTTGTTTGGTGATGGTGCCGCCCGCGATCTTGGATACCCGCCGCTGGGGCTCTCGACGCGAGCCGGGCTCGCGCTCGCTGCTGCCGGCCTCTGATCGTCGGTCGTAGGCCGGGTCCCGTTCTTCGGACCCGGCTGACCGGCGGGTCTGGAGAGCAAGACCCGGTCTACGGCTGCAGCGAGGCCAGATAGCGCAGCGCGCGAATCCCGGGAAGAAAGAAATAGCCTCCGCCGCGGACCTCCACGAAGCGCGGCATCCCGGTCACGCGCGTACGGACCGGATCGGCCTGGATGGTGAACGTGCCGGCAGGCTTTCCGTGCGAGCTGCCGCGATCGCCGGCGATCGGATCGTCATCGTCGTAGAGGCCATCGAAGCCAGGGTTGTTCAGCCACGTATGCTGGATGAACTCGAATTGCCGGTTGATATGCGTGTTGAAGCAGATGAAGTGAAGGCCGCGCTCGCCGGGGGCGTCCTCGACCGCCAGGATGTCGGCAATGTCCATCGACGCGGCGACGGGCGCACCATAGGCGCGTCCGCGCCTGATGATCCTGTGCCGCTTGCCGACCTCGATCGATCGCTCCGAACCCGGGTCGGGTTCGAGCGAGTCGCGCGGGTTGCTGCGCCGGATGTGGGCCCCGATTGGACATTTCAATCCGTGTTTGTCACCGGACCCGTGATACAGAAAGTCGTTGTCGCTGCCGAGCGCTGGATCATCAGTGGCAGGTGACTTGACGAGCGGAGCACCCCCGGGCCAGCGGCCCACCATCTTGGAGGCCATGCGTATCTGGTCTGCCGGATGTGTGGTGCCGTCCCGCCGCCGTGTCTGGTCTTCGCAGAACTGCCAGAACCTCGCCACGTCCTGACTGAGTTGACGAAACACCATATAGCTCCCGTTCATCCCGAGATCACGCTGGTCTGGTTCGTCCGGAGCGGGCGGAAGCAGTCGGGCAGGATCCTGCTCGTCACGAAGCAGCGGCCGCTGCGTGTATTGCCCGTAGGCGTTGAGGTACCCAAGCACGAATTCGCCGGCAGCGATGGTGTCGATTGGAGGTGTGTTCGAGTGGAGCCCCTCGATTCCTGCACGGCTCACGCCGTCGCGAAAGCCAAAGTGCTCCTTGTCGTGGGGCAGCCAGTTGGTATCCAGTTGCTCGATCAGCTCGAGCCCGCTGGCCGTCAGCTGCGCTCGCTGCTCGTTCAACAACACAGACAGGACGCCGTCGTCACGGCCATACAACATCAGCAGGACATGTGGCTGTTGGTTGTTGGGGCCACCCCAGCGCCATCTCTCCGGGCTGCTCTCGCCGGAATCGCCAAGGAGCCGCTGCCGATGTTTCGTTCCGGCGACGCCTTCCCGGAATTCCGTGGAGAACTCAGCGACCAGTTCGTCGGGCAGTCCGAGACGCGCCAGGCCGCTTGACGTGAACGCGACGTTGATCGCCCGATCGATCTCCCCTCGCTTGAAGCGTCCGTTCTGCACGTTGAGCGTGCGCAGCCACGTCCGCGCGCCGAGTGGGTCGGCAATCCCCAGCAGGAGAAACGTGGCGTGCCGCAGATCGCCGTAGCCGTACAGGAGGATTCCCTGAATATCCTCTACTTGGAGCACCGGCACAGCCTGTCCCAGCGGATACCGTCGAGGAGTCGCGCAATGACACCCGATTCGGGCAACTGGTTGCCAACGCCGAATCGGCGGAGCCATGCCCTCGTCTCGTCTTCGTTCATATCACCCGACAGCCCTGCGCGAATCGCCGCGTTGTTGGCGATGTTCTTCGTCGTCAAATACGGGTAGGCGCTGTACCAGACCGGTGTTTGAACCTGTCGCGTCGGGAGGAACCGCTTGTACGCCTTCTCGTCGGTGATCCCTCCGCAAAAGAGAAAGCACGTTCGAGGAAAGCCGTCGCCGCTGCTGAAGATGGCATTGAGTCCCCAGGCCGCTTTGTCGATGAAATCGTCCATGTAGCTCTCGAGGCTGCCGTCGTAGTTGCTCGCGAAGAACAGCCGGCGGCGTCCATCGAGAGACACCCATCGCGCGAAGTGAATCGAACTGAGGCCTGAAAGGGCACCCCGGTTGTAGATGTGGCGGACAGCGTAGTCGGTCAACCGAAGGATGGCGATGGCAAGAAAGTACCGGAACCAGCCGGGCTTGAACAGTCCCGCGGCGGTGATCTGGTTCTGCATGACGTAGTCTTCATCGGCGCGGAGCCGCTTCACGACGTCGGCGGGAGCGCGCGAGGTATCTGGCACGTCGCGCCGCTCATACATGCGCAGGAGAAGGATCAGCACCGGTGACAGCAGCAACAGCACCGGTGCGAGTGCGATGGCCACGATGGCATAACCGATCCGGTTGATGCGCTCATCAAGATGCCATCTCGACGATGGCTGCTCTGCCGCATCGAGCGCCCACTTCAGATCCGGCCGGCCAGCGACGAACGTCCTGATCGACATCCTGACCGCCGCGACGGATTGGTTCGCGAAATCCCTCGAATCGAGGTGGTCGTTGATGGCGCGCCGCAACCGTTCTTCGCTGACGATCTGCTGGACCGTCCGCCCTTGTCGATTCACGTAGAACGCACGCGCGGCCACGTGGTGTTGCCGGAGAAAGGACAGCCGCGCCGCGGGCGTGCGCACAGCAGGAGCTGGATAGCCCTCGCAGTGATCGAACACCTGGTCGAGACCCGTTGCACAGTCGGTCGCCAGGTCGTGCAGGTGCCCCTCGAGCGGAGCGTCGACGTTGGTCATCAGCGCCAGCTGCGCCGGGAGCGGGTTGCGATCGAGGTCGTTCGAATCGTCGAAGACGACGAACCGTGCGAAGTGCACGTTGGCGAGGTTGGCAAACGGGATGATGTCCCAACTGTTGCCATGCTCGGCGATCGTGCCAAGGATGGCTTTCACCGCGGCCACCTGGCCGGGCTTGATTCTCGCGAT
>JAICEG010000372.1 GCA_025924295.1 Vicinamibacteria bacterium | reverse complement strand
CCTGACCCGTTCAGCCACCTGATGAAGGGGCGATAGATCCACTGCGACGCCAGCATCGGAAGCAGCGTGTAGAGCGACGTCTGCGTGGGGTACTGGAGCGCAAGGGACTTCGGCACCAGTTCGGCGAAGACCACCTGCGCCACGGTCAAGACGAGCAGTACCACGACGGTCGACGTCGATTCGGCGACGACCTCCTGCAGTCCCCCCAGGGCGATGAAGTACGGCGCGAGCCAGACGGCCAGCGTTGCCTGCGCGTAGGCGCCCAGCACCAGGCTCGAGATCGTGATGCCGATCTGACAGGCGGCGATGTAGCGATCGAGCGCCGCCGGCGACTCGACGATCGGCAGCAGCCAGCCCGCGAAGACGTTGCCGTCTTCCTTCAGTTGATGGAGCCGGCTGCGACGTACGCTGACGGCCGCGAATTCGGCCGCGACGTACAGGGCATTGACGAGGATGAGAGCCGCGATAACGAGGCTGGCCGCAAGGACCATTGAGGGTCCAAAGTACTAGCATCCTTTTGGGTTCTAGAGGCATCCCATTGCTGAGCAACGACTTCTACGGAACAGCTGGAGGGCTGGAATAAGACCGATTTGGTCGGTGTTCAGGAGAGTAGAGGCGGAACCCATGGACAGGACCCAGGACAGGTTGCTCATTGCCGGGCTTCAAAGAGGAGATCAGGCAGCGGTCAGACGGCTGGCGGAGTTGTATGGACCCAGGATTCACCAGCTGGCGCTGCGTCACATGAAGAATCGCGAGGACGCCGAGGAAGTGACCCAGGACGTGTTGATGAAGGTGTATCGAAAGATTGGGGCATTCCGGGGCGACTCGGCTCTCTCGTCGTGGATTTATCGCATCACGTTCAACACCGCGATGTCGCGCTTGCGCCAGCACAAGGGCGAACGGGCAGCCGAGCAGGAGCGGGATCGTGCGCTCGCCGCGCTCGAGGCGTCCGACGACAGCGCGCAGCGCGCGGCAGCGGATCCTGCAGACTGGTCACATATGCCGGATGAGGAGTTGCTGCGCTTCGAGTTGCGGAGAGCGGTCGAAGCAGCCGTCCTGGACCTTCCCGAGATCTACCGGGAACCCGTGATCCTGCGTGACTTCGAGGGATTGACGACGGAGGAGGCGAGCACGCGGCTGAAGGTCAAGGACCAGACGCTGAAGTCACGTCTCCATCGCGGAAGGCTGATGTTGCGCGAACGCCTCCAGGCGTTTGCGTCGGGTCTCGCGCTCCATCGCCCGACGCCGGCGTACTCGTGACCTCGTAGCCCGAGTCTTGCTTTCTAGACCCGGCGGGTCCATAGAACAGGACCCGCCCTACGTCGTTACCGCGTCGTGCCAAACTCTGGCCGCGTCGTTCGATTGGCGAGCGATGCGGCCAGTTCGAGCGCCAGGCTCGCAACCTGGCTCGTGCCCGCCGTATCGATCTTCTGCCAGTCGTCTCCAGGCCGGTGATAGTCGTTGTGAAAGCCGGTGAAGAAGTTGATCGCCGGAATGCGGCGCTCCAGGAAGTTGAAGTCGTCGCTGCGTCCGGCGCCTGGCCCCTCGCGCTTGATCTTCAGCGGCGACGAACTCGCTTTGATGGCCGTCTTGAGGTCCGACTCGATCGACGGTGCGGATTCGAGGCCGCTGACGTCCACCGATCCGTTCGCGCGTCCCACCATGTCGAGGTTCAGCATCGCGACGGTGTTCTCGACGGGCACGCGCGGGGCGTTGACGTAGTGCGCCGATCCCAGCAGACCGCGCTCTTCGCCGGCGAAGGCGACGAAGATCAACGTTCGCGGGAATCGGCCGCGGTCAGCCACTGCAGCTCTCGCCATCTCGATGATCGACGCGGTGCCGGAGGCGTTGTCGTCAGCGCCGTTGTGGATCTCTCCCGCCCTGTCGGGTGTGACCGACAGCCGTCCACCCAGGCCGACGTGATCGTAGTGCGCACCGATGACGATGGCTTCCTTCGCCCGCGTGGGATCGCTGCCCGGGAGCACGCCCACGACATTGCGGACGACACGCCGGTTCTTCGCGAGATACTCGACGTAGTCGACCTTCGCGTCGGTGAGCTCGCGAGATCTCGGCACGAGGTCGGCGTCGATCTGTCGAGCCATCGCCTCGAGCTGCCAGGCAGTCACCAGCGGCTGCGCCTCTGTGCGGCGGATTCGCAGCACGGGAATACCGTGGTCCTCGGCATCCGGGTCCGGTCCGAACAACGCGTAGGGGGCATCGTCGACGCGGTGTGTCGGGTCGCTGACGACGAGCAGGATTCTGGCGCCCTTGCTGCGGGCGAGCGCGGCCTTGGCCGATAGCGTCGTCTGCGGCATCGGGCGCGTGCCATTCAACTGGCTGTTCGCGTTTTGCTCCTGCGGTTCGTGACTGAAGATCAGGACCGCCTTGTCCTTGACGTCGATGCCTCGGTAGTCGTCGTAGCCGGCATCCGGAATCGCGAGACCATATCCCGCGAACACCAGCGGCAGGTCACGCAGCTCGGTCGAGGGCTTCGAGGGGTCTTCACTCGCCGGCGCGGAGAGCGGGTAGTAGCTGACGCCCAGCTCGAAGTTGACCGTCCGGCCTTTCGTACCGATGGACAGTTTGTTCTGCGCCCCAACCATCAGCCCTGCGTTCAGCTGGAACGGTTGAAACCACTCCTTGTCCGATCCACCGGGCTCGAGGCCCACAGCCTGGAATTGCTCGGCGATGTACTCGCCTGCCGATTCCAGTTCGGCAGAACCGTTCCCCCGTCCCTTGAGCTCGTCGGAAGACAGATATTTGATGTGCTGGAGCAGGGAATCGGGTGCGATCGCGGCTGGCGCGGCGACGAGCACACTGCACGCTGCCGCCAGCGCGAGGACGAGGTAGTGCGAGCGCGCAATAGGGCGGAGAGACGATCGCATCACGATCGATCCTACCCCAGCGAGGCCTCCGCTTCGGTCGACGAGCATGCAGCTTCAGCCTCGCTGAGTGCAGCGTCTCTTGGTCCCGCTTTGCGGGACGCGCCGGCTCGACCGGGGCAGACCTGGCTCACGTGTCAGCAATCCAGGCAGTCAGCCGGCGAGGGCGTTTTCGAGACGAACACGTTCGCGAGTGTTCAGTGCCGGAACGCGTGTCGCCACGATGCCTCTGGTTGAAAGCAGTGCTGGCAAGACACCCGCCCGGCCGCGGGCGCCGAATTCGCCGCCAAGCATCGTCAGGACGCCGTAAGTGCGGCGGGAAGTCATCAGGACCGCGTCGGTCACGCGCGCGGCGGCCAGCCCAAGCGCGTGCGGTCCGGGCGGCCAAAGGTGTGCGACGCGGCTCTCGATACGCGAGAGCTGAACCTGTGTCAGCACTCGCTCGAGCGCCTGCCCCGCGATGCTGGCCTCGCTCCACGGCACAACGAAGCCGCGCGGAGGTGCGCCGAGGACCGTGAGCTCGATTTCGGTCGGCGAGCATTGCGCTTCGATTGCAACCATCGATTTCACTGCACCAATCAACGCTTCCGATGCCGACCCGAGCAGGCGCTCGCGCCGCAGGTGCAGTTCCCGTACTGCGGCGACGAGCATCTCTTCTTGTGAGGATCCGGCGAACACAATCGGGGCTTCCTCGAGGTACGGGCTCAACCGCTTCAACAACCCGAGCCCCTCTTCGCCCCGCCACTCCTCCGACGTTCGACCGCTGCGATCGGCGATGACGCAGACGGCCGCGCCGACCACACGTGTGATATCGGCGCCCCCCTCGAGACGCGCGTGAGATGACTCGATCGCTCCGGCCTGCTGGATGTCCAGTGCCTTGCCCGCCGCCACGCCCGCAGCATCGTCGATGAGCACGATTCGACGGACGAGCCCGCCGCGCGCGAGCGCATGGGCGATCGCCCCTCCCAGTTCACCAGCTCCGATGATGCAGACAGTCGACACGAGTCAGTGGGGTATTCTAGTTGACGGGTAGAGGTTCCTGCTTCTCACTTCTCGCTTCTCGGTTCGTGTTCATGTTCACGTTCACGTTCAGGTTCAACTAAGCGATGACATCACTTTCTGGCAAAGTTGCGTTCGTGACCGGTGGTTCGCGCGGAATTGGTCTCGCGACTGCCAAGGCGTTCGCCGCCAGCGGTGCGGCGGTTGCGATCACGGGAACCGAGCAGGGCCGCATCGATTCAGCGGTCGCGACGCTGGGCAAGAACGCGCTCGGCATCCGCGCCGACGTTCGCCAGTACGCTGAGGTCGACGGCGCGTTTGCGCGCGTTGTCTCCACGTTTGGCGGTGTCGACATCGTCATCAACAACGCCGGCGTCGGCGTGTTTCGACCGGTGTCGGAGATGACCGTCGAGGAGTGGCACCAGATCATCGACACGAATCTCAGCGGCGTGTTCTATTGCTGCCACGCGGCGTTGCCGCATCTCAAAGCGCGCGGGGGCGGGTGGATCATCAACATCAGCAGCCTGGCCAGCAAGAACGCGTTCGTGAATGGCGCCGCTTACTGCGCGTCGAAGTCGGCGCTGAATGCGTTCAGCGAAGCGTTGATGCAGGAGGTGCGCTACGACGGTATTCGCGTGGCCTACGTGCTGCCGGGGTCGGTGAATACCGGCTTCGGAGGGCTGTCCAATACCAAGTCCGAATGGGCCCTGATGCCGGACGACGTCGCAGAGGTGATCGTCGACCTGATCGCACACCCCGCACGCAGCCTGCCGAGCCGGGTGGAAATCCGGCCGGCACAGCCGCCCCGTAAAGCATGACGCCTGATTTGTCGATTAGTGATTATTGATTGTTGAAGATCAACAATCACGAATGCCCAAGTCAGCCTTCAGCAAGCATCACGACGAGCTCGAAAAGCACGAGACGATGATGGGCCGCGACCGCGGGCGCCTGGCCGTCGCGATGGACCTGCTGACCGACGCCCTCGCGATGGTGGGACAACACGGTGTGTACTGCCAGAGCGCCCGGCGGCCGGGGCAGCCGACGATGGACATCAGCATGGTCCTGGAGCAGATCAGCGACGCGAAAGAACTGGTGCAGAGCGTCATCGAAGCGGAGCGGCAGTGAATGCATCGGCGCCGGCTCCCATCGGAGTCATCGCTCACTACAACCTGCTCGAGCGGCTGGAGCCGTCCGGTCCCGGCGAGCT
>JAICEG010000371.1 GCA_025924295.1 Vicinamibacteria bacterium | reverse complement strand
CTCGGGGGGCACCGTCGCGTTGCAGGGTTCGTCGATGTCTTCAACGTGCTCGACGCGAATCCGGAGCAGACTACGAACTGGTCGTCCTGACCGTCCATCCAGCGACCGCTCAGCATCGTGCCGCCGCGACTCGCGCGGATCGGTGCGACGCTGGAGTGGAAATTCTCTACGGCAGGCCGAGTTTCTTGCGAACAACGTCGAAGCGTGGGTCGCCACGAAGCGCCGCCATTTCCGGGTCCCTCAGCAGGCTTCCCACACGGTGCGGCACCGTGACAGCCGCCCGGTCCAACTCCTCGAACGCGCGATCTTTGTCCCCCAGCGCGGCATAGATCACCGCCAGACGGAACGGGTGGTCATGCGCGGCGGCCAGTCTTTCGACTTCCGCGCGGCGGCCGGCCAGGACATACGCGTGAGCCATCCAATGTTGCACGCCCGGCTCCGCTCTCTTCGTCTCCAACACACGTAACGCCTCCAACGGCCTGCCTGCGAACGTCAGCGCTCTCGCGAGACGGATATCCACAGTCGAGAACTGGGGGTCGACCGCCCGTATGTGCTCCAGGCTATCGATCGCCTCCTCGTACCGCCCGGTAATGAACTGCAGCGACGCCAATTCCCGTTGCAGACTCAATGAGAGCGGATCGCTTTGCAACGCCCTCCGTAGGCCCTCCTCCGCCTCGGCCAGCTTTCCCAGCGGGATGAGCGTCGAGATGGAATAGCTGACATGGATCTGGGCGAGGCTTGGGTTGAGTTCGATGGCGCGTCGAAATGATTCCTCGGCCTTCTGCCAATCCAGCTTGCGGGAGTACACGAGCCCCATGGCCGCGTGCGCCTCGGCGAGCAGCGGATCGAGCCGAAGAGCAGTCTCCGCAGCTGGGCCCATGAGCGCCAAGGCTGTTTCGGGAGGCATCGCGGTGGGCCTGAACGGACCTGGACTCTCCTCGGAAGCAGCCGCGTATGCGTCAGCGAGCCCTGCATGGCCAAGGGCGAACGAAGGATCCCTGGCAATGGCTTGCTCGAATAGTTTGACAGCTTGCTGCGCGGGGAAGGCGCCTCTCCGATCGACCAGCTCACGCGCTCTCAGGTACAGCTCGTACGCTTCCGGATTCGCGCCAAGGTTCTTCAAAGGGAGCCCGACAGAGTGCAACCCGGCGAACCCCGCAAGCAGTGTGCTGGGCGTCCACGACGATCCCGCCTGACGGCCAACCACTTCCCAACCTGCTCCTGCACCCAGAATGGAGGCGGCGACGATCCCCGCTGCGTACGCCAGCAATACGATTCTCGAACGCGGCTTGAGCGCTATTAAGTCCCTTGCCAACGCATTGATGCTCTGGTAGCGCCGCTCGGGACGGGGGGCGATCGCACGCTCGATGACGCGGGCGAGCTTCGGCGGCACATCGCGCTGCGCGGTCCGAACAGCGGTCCGCTCACCGCGCTCTTGGGCACGACGAAGTTCGCGCAGTGTCCGTGCATGCACTGGGTACGCACCGGTGACGAGGCGATAGAGCAGGACGCCGAGACTGTAAATGTCGCTCCGCACCGTGGCTGGTTGCCCCTGCAGCACCTCGGGTGCGAGATAGAGGGGCGTGCCGGCCAGGTCCGACCCTGTGTCGTCCCCAAGCTCTCTGCCAGTGCCGAAGTCCATGAGTACGATGCGCCCGTCTTCGGCTCGCATCACGTTGTGCGCCTTGATATCCCGATGGAGCAGTCCGGCGCCGTGCACGGCCGACATCGCGTGGCAGAGCTCAAGACCGATGCCGACAGCCTCGGCGGTGGTGACGACCCTCCGTTCGTCCAGGATTTGCTCGAGGGTGTGGCCGCGAACGAACTCCATCCACAGGCCGATCTGATCCGCAATCTGTTCGGCGCCGTAGATGGTGACGACGTTCGGATGCCGCACTCTGGCGAGCAATCGGCCTTCTTGCAGGATCGCGGACGCCACGCGATCGCCCGAGGAGGGACCGGCTGGCAGGAGCTTCAGCGCGACTTCGCGATCAAGCCGCGTATCCCAGGCCCGGTATAGCTCTCCGAACGCGCCCCGGCCGATCTGCTCGACGAGCCGAAGATGACCCCACAGCACAGGCGCGTCCGCAACCTTCGGCTCGAAGCGGGACGGGCTGACCTCAGGGAGCGTCGATGTACTCAGCGTAGTACCACGATGGAGCTCGGCAACGGCTGCTAGCACTCTCAGCTGGCGAATGAGTGGCCGCGCCGCTCCGTCAGGGCTCGATTCGGCAGCGGCCCAGTCGATGGGCGTTCCGTCGAGGATCGCATCGGCGAGATCGTCGACCAGCGGATCACTCGGCAGCACGTTTCATCTCCTCGGCCAGCCGTACGAGGGCCCGGTGCGCCGTCTTCCGCGCCGCATCTGGTGTCGGTTTGCCGAGCGCCTCGGCCAGCTCCTCGTAGCTGCAGCCCATCTCCACCCTGGCGATGATCGCTTCCCGCTCTTCCGCCGTCAGCCGCTGAAGCGCCCCTTCGTAGCACTCGACGGCCTCACGACCGATCGCCTCTTCGAGGGGTGAGTCGCCACTTTCGACTTCGATGCCCTCGAGATCGGTGATCGGCGGCTGCCGTCCTTTTCGCCGCAACTCGTTGAGGATGCGATTGAGCACCGCCTGACGCAGGTACGCCTGCAGGGCACCCACACGGCGCGGCTCGAAGTGTTCGATCCTCTTAAACGTCTGAGCCAGGGTGTCCTGCACGAGATCATCCGTGTCGGCGAGATCGCGCGCCCACGTCGGCAACCGGCCGCGGGCCCATCGTTGGAGCGGTTTGAGATGTCGCGCGAAGAGGCGTTCAAGCGCTTCCTGGTCGCCCGCACGGGCGCGCTCGATCAAATAGAAGGTTGATTCGAGCTCAACTGAACGATGGGCTCCCGCCTGGAAACGCGCGCCGGCATCGTGATCCGGGGACATGGGTTCGGAATCCGGTACATCCTACTCCGTACTTCCCATCGAACGGCCGCCAAACCTGCTCCTTGTCCGGATCGCCAGCGGTCGGTGTTTTAGAGAGGTGTGAAGCCTATCAATCTCCTCTTCGTCGCGTTGGCGCTCCTCGTTTCCTCTCCCGTCGGAACCGCGCAGGGGCCTTCTGCGGATTCCAGACGCGTCAATCAGGTGCTGGAGTGGAATCAGATCTTCATCGACACGCTCATCGCGACCAATACTCCCAATTCCTCCAGTCAGCGCCTCGGGGCGATCGTTCACACCGCGGTCTTCGATGCGTACAACGGTATAGAGCCGCGCTACACACGAATTTTCGTCCACGGTACCGACGCCCGCGATGCCTCGCGCCGGGCGGCAGTCGTCGCTGCGGCTTACACCGCCTTGGTCGGCTTGTTCCCGTCCCGACAGGCGGAGTTGGATGCCAGCTATGCGGCGTCGCTCGCGGCACTGAACGAGCATTGCGAAACGGACGGCCGGTCTGGCAGACGACGGCCTTCGTGCGAGACACGCATCGAGCGTGGCATAGCCTGGGGAACCGAGGTGGCGCAGGCCGTGCTCGGTTGGCGTGCCACTGATGGGTTCGGCGCGAGCTATCCCGCGTTCAACGGAGGGACCGCGGTCGGCCAGTGGCGGCCCACACCACCGGCGTTCGGGTCGATGAGCGCACAGGGTTTGGCATTCACGGAGATGTTCGTCCTGGCCAGCAACACCCAGTTCGATCCTGGACCGCCGCGAGGTGTGAACAGCGCCACCTATACGGACGATTTCAACGCCGTCAAAGCGCTCGGTCGTAGCAGTGGGTCGACGCGCACTGACGACCAGACGGCGCTCGCTCCATTCTGGGAGGGCAACGCGACCGTCCACTGGAATCAGGCAGCGAACCAGATTGCTCGTCGCAAGCACTTGTCCATGTCGGACAGCAACCGTCTTCTCGCGGTACTGAACATTGCGATGGCCGACACAGCGTTCACCACCTGGGGCGGCAAACGATTCTACGGCTCCGTTCCGAACGAAGTGACGTGGCGGCCGGTGACCTCCATCCCGTTGGCGGACACCGACGGCAATCCATACACGGCTCCTGATCCGGACTGGGTGCCGCTCGTCAACACGCCGTCGCACCCGGAATATCCTGCCGGGCACCCCAGCCTCAACGGTGCGGCTGCGACCATTCTCCTCAGCTACTTCGGACGACGACAGACGTTCACGCTGACGACACCCAGACAGCCGGACCGCACGTACAGCAGCATCGCGCAGGCGCGCGCCGACGGGAACAACGCGCGTGTCTGGGGCGGCATGCACTATCCGAGCTCGGTCGCAATCAGCGACGCCATGGGCGAGGCGATCGCCGAGCACGTTAACCGACACGCCATGCAGCGCCTCCACGGTCGGGGGACAAGATTCCCTTGAACAATGCAAACGCGATTCATTTGAGCGGAGGCGGTATGCGACGATCTCTCACGAGGCTGGCGGGCGCGTCACTTCTAGTCCTACAACTCGGCTGCACTGGGCCGACGGCACCCTCGTTGGCGCCATCGGCCGAGCCGGCTTCTCCGTTCGCCAACATCGTGGGCAACTACGAGATGACGATCGAGATCGGCGAACAGTGTTCCAAGGTCGTGCAGACGATACGGAGGCGTACCTACGATGTGGCGCTGGGGGACTCGGGGCACTTCGTCGACATCCGGTTGGTCGGCGGGGATGCCGGCGATCTCGGCGGATCCCTGTGGCGTGTGTCGCCTCCCGAGCCGAATGTTCTGTACCTCAATTGGAACGACGACATTGGATGCCTCTACTCGGAAGTAACAGCACAGGGGCCGTTTTACGTGTGCGGTTCTGGCCGCGTCATGCTGGGCGGGTCGACGCTCTCGGGAGTGATCGCCGGAGCCGCTTATTTCGAGGGTGCCCCGACAGCGGGATGTTTCGGCTCCTCGCTGCTCACGGTGGCCTTCGTACGTCACTGAGACAGCGCCGAAGGCCGGTCATCGGCCGCGTGATCGGTTGGTCGGCGATCCCACACCGCATTTCTTCTTGAAACGCGGTCGCAAGTGTGTCCTATGGCGTCGGTGTGCTCGGCGTGAACCCGCAGCGTTCGATGAGTCCGAGGAACGCCGATTCCGTTCGGAACGCGTCCCATCTCGCATCCATAGGCAGCCAGATCAGATGGACGTCCCG
>JAICEG010000370.1 GCA_025924295.1 Vicinamibacteria bacterium | reverse complement strand
CTGAGGTCGATTCAGCACCGCGATCGCGTGGCGTCGCGCGTCACGCCTCAGGACCTGATCGTCGACGACTCGCACATCGGTGCAGGCACTGTCGTCGAGCACGAGCTGACGCGACGGCTATTCAAGCAGCGCGTCGCATCAATCGAGATTGAATGTGGCGCGTCACCCCGCGACCTCTCGCGCTTCTGCATCGACCTGGTGGCGACCGACGATCCGCAGCAGGCAGAGATGACATTCGCGGAGCGCCTGGCCGAGCACGGCGTCGCCGCCATCGTGCCCGAGATGGCGCAACGTCCCGTCGTGATGGAGATCGGGACGCCGGGCGCACACACAAGCGAGCTGCTGACACACGAACGACGCCGTCAGGTGGAGCTAGCGCAACCCGATGCGCCGGTGAGCTACCTGTATCCTCCCGACCGCGGCTGGGTTCGTACCGATCCGGCGCAGGGGCTGTCCCAGGTCTCACTGCTCGATCTCGTCGTGCTCGTCGACGATCCCGCCGACGTCGCGACGATGCTCGTGCGCCTGACCGACGACGACCTCAGCGGACCGGACGCGAAACAGACCGCGCTCGAACGGAAGTACACCGACGTCACACGGCTGTTCTCGGCGCTCGATCCCCGGCTGGCGCAGGTCATGTTCGGCAAGCTCGCGCGCGCGGTGTTGAACCTCGACACCGACCGGCGCAACAACCTGCTGCAGCGGACGATCCTGCCCGGCCTGCTCGACGGCGACGCGAACGGCAAAGTGCTGCGCGACTTCCCCGACATGGATCTGGCGGAATCGATCTGTCTTCTTCTCGATCTCGAGACGGCGGCCCCGGAAGTGCTGGCGACGGCGCTCAACCGGCTCGACCTCACGACCGATCGGCGCGAGGCGCTCGTTCCGCTGATCGAGCAGAAGATGCGCGCCAACACCGGCGAGGACATGAGTCTCGGCTCATCCGGCGTCGAACGACATGCGCGCGAACTGATTCGTATCGACCCCTCGCGCGGCACCGACTTCTCCGAGTTCTCGGCCTTCGACCTCTCGATGGACGATCAGGCCGAGAGCGCAGTGTCGGATGTGCGTTCGGGAATCGCGGCGACTGACGTACCGATGGCCCAGCTGCTCTGTGCCTCGCAGCTCGTACGCATCGAGCGCAACCCCAGCCTGGTCGAGTCCTTCCTGCGCCGTGCGCTGGATCTGCTCGGCACACTCGAACGAACCGGGCGATGGAACGATCTGATCGAGGCGGTCGAGGGATACGGACGCCTCGCGGAGGAGCTCAGACCTCGTCGCCCCGATGTCAGCGATGTGATCGTAAAGGCGATGAGCGACTACAGCACGCCCACACGACTGATGGCGCTCGCCACACTTCACGAGCGTGACGACGAGGGACGCGCGAACGCCGATCGATTGTTGAGAGCGCTCGGCACCGCGCTGGTGCCAGGGCTCATTCAGCTGCTGAACCGATCCGCGCACGAGGCCAAGGCGCGTACGCTTGTGCCTCTGATCTGCGAACTGGCGCCAACGCTCGCTCCGGCACTGATCGCCGAGCTCGACTCGTGCGGCCCCGCCGCCACTCGCGTCGTCGTCAAGGTGCTGGGTTACGCGGGCGCAGGTCACGAAGTGGCTGTCGGTCGCCTCGCCGAACATCAGGACGGGCAGGTCGCGCGCGAGGCCATGCGAGCGCTGGCGCGAATCGGAACGCCGACGGCGGCCGCCATGGTGGCACGCCAGATTCGTGAAGGGCACGCCGATCGGCACACCGCGGCCGAAGACGCGCTGTGGCACTTCCCGGCGGCGCAGACCGCGACGCAGGTGCGCGAGCTGCTGCGCTCGCGCGAGTTCGTGCTCAGCCACCCGCAGACCGCAGCCCGCTTGATCGATCGCGCCGGCCAGTCGCGCGTCCAGGGTCTGGACGAGACCCTGACCAAGCTGGAATCGCTGCGCTTCAGGTTCTGGAAGCCGAGCCTGGTACAGGTCGCATTGAAGGCCAGGGAGCTGCGCGCGCGATGACATCACCGGCCACGTCATCAAGTCTCGATCCGCTCGCCGTTCTGCGAGGCCTCGCCAGCCTTCGTCGTCTGGCCGGGTCGTATCCTGCCGGGCACCCGATGATCGCGCAGAAGCTGAAAGAGCTCGACGAGGTCATCACCGGACTCCTGCGTGGCGGCAGTCCGATTCGAATCGACGTCATCCGCGGAGATGTCTTCCTCGATGGCGTCACATCCGCCAGCGAGGGACAGGCGAATCAGCAGCTGCTGGCCCAGCTCTCGGCGCTCGGCATCGACAGCATTCACATCCACGAGGGTGTGCAGCGCGACGAAATGCTGGCGGTCGCCGAGTTCCTCTGGCAGTACGCCGAGTCGAGCGACTCGATGTCGACGCAGCTCGCGGCGCGCAACGTGAAGCACATCAGCCTCGGGCGCCTGCTGCCACTGGATACGCGGTGGCGCATGCAGAAGTGGGCCGACGCACCGACCGGCCCGCTCGATCCCGACTACGCCGAGTCGCTGATGATGGCGCAGAAGACGTGGGAGGACACGGCGTCCGGCAAACCGCTCGACGTCGTGACCGTTCGCGATCTGGTGCAGCTGCTGATCTACAAGGTCGCTCGCAGCAATGCGGCGCTCGGTCAGATCCTCGCCGTCAAGCAGTACGAGAACCTGACGTATTGCCACTCGGTCAACGTCGCGATGCTCAGCCTGCTGCTGGGCAAACAGGTCGGACTCGACGAACCAACGCTCGCCGCGCTGGTCGAAGCCGCGCTGCTGCACGACGTCGGCAAGACGCAGATCCCACTCGACATCGTTCGCAAACCGGGAGCGCTCGACAAGAGCGAGCGGCGGATGATCGAAGCGCACACCACGTTGGGCGCCGAGATCCTGATCCAGACCGAAGGGCTGCATCCGCTCACACCCACCGTGGCGCTGGAGCACCATCGCGGCGTGAAGGGCACCGGGTATCCCGATCTGGGTGAGGCCATCCCTCATCCCATGAGCCAGATCGTCTCGGTCGCCGACATCTATGAAGCCATCACCGGCGCGCGAACCTACCAGGCGCCGACGCCGCCCGAGAAGGCCTGCCTGATCATGGCGCGCATGGCGGGCGAAAAACTGAACACGGGATTGGTGAAGAAGTTCGTCAACACCATCACGTTCTTCCCGGTCGGCTCGCTGGTTCGGACCAACCGAAACGAGCTTGGGCTGGTGGTGGAGACGAATCGCCGCGAGCCGCTGCATCCTGTGCTGGCGCTCGTCGACGAGGAGACATATACGCCCGCCGGTCGCGTCGATACGTCGGAGCGGGAGTCGTCAGGCGGCTACGCGCGGCACATCACGCAGAGCATGCCGGCACCGGATGGCCTCGATCTGAACGTCTTCCTCGAGCCGGCAAGAGCTGCGTAACCGTCCGCCACGGACCTCCACTGTTGCGCGTCACACACGTCCACTCGCGATCACGACACACCGAGGCGGTGAGGCACAGAGGCGCGTCGTTGACCACCGTACGCGGACTGCCTGTTGCGACGATGGTCAGCATGCCGGCGATCGCACCACGATCTCGAGGCCTCTGACGTTCGCGTCGTTGACGGCCACCGGAACGCGCGTGCCCGTGTCGTCCGCGTAGTGCACGGTCGTGCCGTCTGATCCCGTTTCCGTCATCACGCCGCCGCCTATCGTTCCGCCGACAGAGCCGGCGCTGATGCCGAACGAGAACGTCCCCGCACTCTGAGCCGATCCGCCAGCAGCAGCGGCTCCGCGCGAGGTGACCACCGGGGCGACTGCAATCAGCGTGTACGTGCCACCCGTGATGCCGCCGATCGTGAACCGGCCAGAGGTATCGGTGCGTGATTGATGCCAACGCCCCATCATCTGAAATGGCTGCGCGCCTGCATCCTGCACTTCGAGTCTGACCATTGCGTTCACGACAGGGCGGCCCGCTTCGGTCAGCACGACGCCCGATACCTGAAACGCCGGCACCTCGATCATCGTTATCGCGATGTCACCCATGGTCTGGCCGGGGCCGACGCTGATTCGTTGCGCCGCAACAGGATCGGACGTGCCCGGATAAAACGTGGCGATCCGGGTGGACGTGCTCGGTGCCTGCGATCCAAAAGCGTAGGTTGGTGTCGCCAGCACGACGTATTCGCCTGATGGCAAACCGAACAGCCGGAACTCGCCGAGATCGTTGCTCTGTGCCGCCTGCCCTCCGGGAATCAGGAAATCCGCTCCGGCCACGTCGGGAGGCAGTGCAGGCGGCAGCGGCGCTTTCCTCATCGCCATCACCTGCACGTCGGTCAGCGGTTCCCCGACGCATCGAAAACGCGTCCAACGATGACCGCACCGCGCTGCATCGTCATGTTCATGTCGGTGCGACGCTCGCCCGCCTTGAGATCGATCAGTCCGCGCTCGTCGATGGCGAACTCGGCTGGTCCGGCGAACCCTGTCTTCTGAACCGCGATGCGGTACTGTCCTGCGTCAACGCCCTCAAACAGATACCGGCCACTGCGATCCGTCGTGGCCGTCCTCGGCCGCTCGAGACCTGGAAATGTTTGCTGCCTGGTTGCGGGTTCAAACCGAAAGAGCGTGACCTGTGCCGCGGCAATGGGTGTTCGCGTGCCCTCTTCCACTACGCGACCCGACACTGTCGCGCTCGATGGCGCGACCGCCGCCTGCATGAGCGCGCTTACGATACCAAGGACGATCAGGGACATCGATCCTCCCGCGATGGGTGATGGACTCATTAGACACCGAACGCGGCAATCTGACGCCGTGTGCGGCATAACCAAGCTACTCTTTGAAATTGACTTCGCTTTTGGACGATGACATCGTCGCTTCTTCGCGACGCCAGGAGTGGAGAAACAGCAGCAATCCGAATGGTGGAACCACGCAGAAACAGAAACGATCCGAAGCGTTCGATCAGATTCACGAGGAATCTCTGCGTGGCATTCGTCTCGCACTGTGTCCTGACGGAGGATCGACATGACCGACACAGATGAGAGATTCGACAGACTAGAGACCGGGCTCGACAGGGTCGGCGGTCGGCTGGAAGGAGTCGAGGGCAGACTCGAAGGAGTCGAGGGCAGACTCGAAGGAGTCGAGGGCAGACTCGAAGGAGTCGAGGGCAGACTCGAAGGAGT
>JAICEG010000369.1 GCA_025924295.1 Vicinamibacteria bacterium | reverse complement strand
GTACGCCAGGATCGTCTGCGGATGCTCCACCTCGAACAGATCGTAGGCCTCGTACCACCTGTCGAAGGTGTCGATCACGACGTAGCGCGCGCCTGGAGCGGCACCGCCGACAGTCTCGAGCACCCGCTGGAGCGGCACACCGGTCCACTCGCCGATCGCCGACCATCCCTGTTCGCACACGTGGGCGGTGATCTGCGTGCGGGCAGGAAGGCTCTTGATCTCGTCGAGCGACAGCTCACCCGGGCGCCCGACGAGGCCCGTAATCGGCAGGCGCCAGTTCCGGAATCCCTCTGACGCGTGGCGCTGATACTCCTCGTTGCGAGGATTGGTCTGGTTCCAGGTCGGGAACGGGTCGGCGATTTCACTTCGCGGATACTCACGCGCCAGTTGCTGGCCGGAGAGCAGCACCCGATTGGTGCTCATCGTCAACACATCGGCAGCGCCGATCAATCCCCCGCGCACTCGCGGCGGAACGAATGTCTCGCGTGAACATCCCGTCAGCAACGCCCCACCGAGCACCGGGAGGCTCGTCAGCCACGCCCGACGTGAAATGTGCCTGCTCGTCGCTTCATCGCTCATGAGTGCAACGCCTACTTTCCGGTGATCATCGAACGAACCTGTTTGACGAATCCTGCCGCCACGACCTCCAGGACATGCACGGCCACGAAGAGCACCAGCGCCACGGTGCCGATCGTGTGAAGCGTCCGCGCCGTCTGTCGACCGCCGAACATATCCAACAGCACTGGCAGGGCGGCGGTGTATCCGGGTGACTGCGCGAGCCCCGTCAAGATCATCAGTGGCACGAACACGAAGATCAGAACGAGATAGGTCGTCTTCTGCAGGGTACCGTAGCTGCCGGGTGTCTGCCGGCGAGGCCAGCGCAGATGAGCGCGCAGCTCGGTCCGGATGTTCGCCAGCGTCCACTCGTGGCGAGCTGGCAGCATCCGGTTGCGAAAATGAGTCGAATAGAGATTCAACCCGACGTACACGATGCCGTTGATGAGAAACACCCAGGCAAAGGTGAAGTGGTAGTTACGTCCCCACCGGCGATCGCCGAGCGCCCCGGCCTCATCCCACGACAGCCCCCAGTCTTCGAGCCTGAACGCCGCTGGATAACCCCGATACCCGGTGTTCCCCCAGTACAGCTCGGGGAAGTCGAGCAGGATGTGAACGCCGCTCCAGAGCAGATACACGCAGGCGACGAGGTTGATCCAGTGACAGATGCGAACGCTGTACGAGTGGACCGGAGTCGACACCTCCGCAGCCGCCAGCACCGCTTCCGACTTCAGGACGCTATCCATCGTGGGCCGACCGCATTCTACGCCGCTCGTTCACAGCCACGTACCACCCTGTCGCTCACTCGGCTCCTGCCTGCTGGCGTCGAACTCGTGGATCCACGAGAGATGATGCAGGGCGCCGTCGAGTGATGCGAGCCGCGCATTACGCCGATCGGCGTTGTCACCATCGGGCAGGTGCAGGACATCCGCCGCGCTGATCGACGCGTACTGCACCTTCCGCGTGCGGCCGCGCCTCAGCCGCTCGTAGCGCTCGAGCGCGTCGGCGAGCGTGCCCGAGCCTGATTTCAAACACGCAGCCAGAACGACCGCATCCTCGATGGACTGCCCGGCTCCCTGGCCGTGGTGGGGCGCAAGCTGGTGTGCGGCGTCCCCCAGCAGGGTCACGCGTCCCCTGGTCCATCGGCCAAGCGGCGGCCGATGGAACAGGCCCCAACGATCGCTGATCGGCCTGGCGGTAATCATCTCGACAACCGCCGGATGCCACTGGGCAAAGTGCCGCAACTGCTCTCCCTCCGTCGCCGGCAGGATCCAGTCGCGTCGCGGCCATGGTGCCGGGTGACGTTCGACCAGGAGAAAGTTGATGTGGTCATGGCCCATCGGGTAGTGCAGCAGGTGCCCGCCGGGGCCCATCCAGAACTGCAGCGCCGTGGGGTCCGGTAACGTCGGAACCGCAGCCATCGGCACCATGCCGCGAAACCCGCTGCACCCGGAATACAACGCGTCGTCGTAGCCGAGCACCCAGCGCCTGACGAAGGAGCGCGCGCCGTCGGCGCCGATGACGAGGTCCGCGTCGCTCGTGCAGCCGTCGTCGAACCGAAGCATCGCACGTGCGCCGCTATCGTCGATGTCGACGAGACGTTTGCGCAGCCGAATCGAATCCAGGCCGACGGCCGCGGACAGAATCGCCTGCAGGTCGGCGCGATGGATTCCGACATACGGTGCTCCGAAACGCTTACGGTAGGTTGCCCCGACGTCGTGTCTGCCAATGACACTGCCGCTGCGGCCATCCCGGAAGATCAGGGCAGACACCTCGAACCAGCGCGAGGAGAGTTCTGTGGTCAGCCCGAACTGTTCGAAGAAACGAGTGGCGTTGGCGGATAGCGCCACGGCAGCACCGACCTCCCGCAGTTCGGAGGTTTGCTCATAGATGTCGACGCCGATCCCGTAACGACGGAGCGCGATCGCCAGTGTCAAACCGCCTATGCCGGCGCCGATGACGGCAATGCGGCGCTGATCCGATGCGGACATATCGCGCTAGCGGGCCGGTGGCGAGGACTCGGCACCGAGCGGTTGACTGAACGGTTCCATGGGGATGCGCTCGTAGCGCACTTCGAGGATCTCGAGTTGCTCAGTGGTTCCCGGCGCGCGAAGGGTGACGGTGTCGCCTGGCCCAGCCTTCGTCAACGCACGCGCGAGCGGCGACATCCAGCTGATGTAGTTGCGATCCAGATCGATCTCGTCGAGGCCGACGATGCGCACGACTCGCTCGGTTCCAGCCGCGTTGGCGTAGCGAACAGTCGCGCCGAAGAAGACGTGCGTCGCCGCCCGCCCGGCTCTCGGAGCCTCCGGGTCGACCACTTCCGCGGCATCAATACGTCTCGTGAGAAAGCGAATGCGCCGATCGATCTGGCGCAGTCGCCGTTTGCCGTACTGATAGTCGGCGTTCTCGCTGCGGTCGCCGTTGCCCGCCGCCCAGGCGAC
Source organism: Vicinamibacteria bacterium (assembly GCA_025924295.1). Lineage (GTDB taxonomy): Bacteria > Acidobacteriota > Vicinamibacteria > Vicinamibacterales > UBA2999 > Gp6-AA40. The sequence continues at coordinate 2,135 of JAICEG010000369.1, read as the reverse complement.
GACGTTGGTCACCGCCGGCCGTTCCCTCGTGAGCAGGAAGCGCAGCTCGTCTCTCAGCCGCTGCAGGCCGATCGGCGTGATGTAGTTTTTGACTCCCGCAAGCTCATCGCTCGCCGACTCTTCAACAGCGAGATCGGGCTCGTCGTCTTCGTTATCCGACTCTTTTGTGAACGCCTTGCTCATGTCACCACTGATTCAATCACGACTACGCCGATCTACACACGAGGTGATTGAACTGGACCACGCCTTGCACGCGTCCTTCGACGCGGCTCAGGTATCGAAGGGGCCGAGGAGGCGACATGAGGAGAAGTTGGAGCGCAACGCTGTCGTGGATCGGGATCTTCACGGTGGTTCTGGGATTCGGAATCGCCGCCGCGCAACAGGGTGCGCCGTCGGCGCCTGCCGGCGAACGCGAGTTCGTGTCGCAACTGGCAATGTCCAACATGGCGGCGATTCAACTTGGACACCTGGCCACGAAGAAGGCGATGAATGCCGACGTACAGAAATTCGCCAAGTCGACCATCGATGATCGCCTGAAGGCGCAGCAGCAGCTTGCCGACGCCGCCTATGGTGCCGGCATCAAATGGCCGACGAAGCTGGATGGGAAGTACCAGCAGATCCAGGAACGTCTGTCGAAATTGAGCAGCGAGCAGTTCGATCGCGAATACATGAAGGCGACCATCGATCAGCATCGCGACTTCGAGCGGATGCTCGCGACGCGCGTGACCGATGGCCCCGCTGCCCAGTCCGGCGGCGCGCCGTTAGCCGCGAAGGTGAATCAATGGGCGGCCACGACGCTGCCAGAGATCCGGGCGCACCTCAAGGAGGCCGAGCAGGTATCCGGCCAGCTCGAAAAGGCGGAATAAGCAACACGAAAGCGAGCAACGCCGTGTGGATGCGCTTGACACGGCACGTCGATTATATAACTATATGGTTATTGAACCGATAGGCTATGAACACGCAGCTGTCAGACCGCCTCGATGCCACGTTTATCGCCCTGGCCGACCCGACGCGGCGGGCCATTTTGGCTCGCCTGACGCGCGGGGAGGCGTCGGTGACGGAGCTCGCGGAACCGTTCGCGATCAGTCAGCCCGCGATCTCGAAGCATCTGCGAATCCTGGAACGCGCGGGGCTGATCACGGTGGGTCAGGATGCACAACGGCGGCCCCGGCGCCTGGAGGGCAAGCCGCTGGCAGAGGCAAGCGCCTGGCTCGAGAGCTATCGCGCGAGCTGGGAAGCGAACTTCGCGCGCCTCGACCGCGTTCTGGAGGAGTTGCAACACAAGACGCCCGCGGCGCGGCGGGCGCGGGCACCGAAGCGTGCGAAGCGCTAGAACGGCGACATGGAAGACACGAAGGAGGGCGATATGCCGATGACGGTGGAAAAGGCACAGGTGACGCTGCCGAGCGATCGCGAGGTCAAGGTCACGCGATCGTTCAAGGCGGCCCGGCCGCTGGTGTACCGGGCCTACACGGAACCAGCGCTGGTGCAGCGCTGGCTGCTTGGCCCGCCGGGATGGTCGATGCCGGTATGCGAGATGGACGTCCGCGTCGGCGGCCGTTACCGCTGGCGCTGGCGGAGCGACACCGACGGCAGCGAGTTCGGCTTCGCCGGCACGTTTCGCGAGGTACAGCCGCCATCGAGGCTCGTGCACACCGAGACCTACGATCCAGGCACGGTCGGCGATGCACACCCCCAGAGCGAAGCGATCGTGTCGGTGGCGTTCAGCGAAGACGGCGGCATCACGACGGAGACCACGCTGATCGACTTCGGGTCGAAGGAAGCGCGCGATGCCGCCATGGCAACCGGCATGACCGGCGGCATGGAGCAGAGCTATCAGCTGCTCGATGTGTTGCTGGTTGAGCGCGGGTAGCGAATTTCAGTATACCCATGAGACAGAGGTAGCGCTCGCGTGAAACTCACCGATCTTCGCGGCATCCTGCACTACGTACCGCAGTTCCGCGACCGGACGTTCATCCTCGCGCTGGACGGCGGCATCATTGGCGACGAGAACTTCGCCACGCTCCTCCTCGATGTGGCCTTGTTGTGGTCCCTCAACATCCGGGTCGTTGTCGTTCACGGTGCTGCAGAGCAAATTCGGCTGCTGGCCGAAGCTCAGCACGTGCAGCCGTCGG
>JAICEG010000368.1 GCA_025924295.1 Vicinamibacteria bacterium | reverse complement strand
GGGAGACGAGTCGCTGAGCCGCCGTCCGATGCGGCGCGTGATTGCGCCACTCGAGCGAATGGGTGCTCGAATCGGCTCCAACGAGGGCCGACCGCCCCTGACCATCAGCGGTACAGCCAGGCCGACGGCGATCGACTTCGAGCCGGAGGTCCCGAGCGCACAAGTCAAGAGCTCGGTCCTGCTTGCCGGACTCCACTCGGACGGCGTCACGCGGGTGCGCGAGACTACGGCCACGCGTGATCATACGGAACGCGCGCTCGCCGCGTTCGGTGTGGACGTCACCCGGGACGCCAGCGGCATCGGGGTCAGGGGTCGTCAGGAGCTGACGGCGCGACAACTCGCCGTCCCGGGCGATATTTCTTCGGCCGCCTTCTGGATGGTCGCGGCTGCGTCGATTTCGGGGTCGGAGATCGTTATAGACGGCGTAGGCCTCAACCCGAGCCGGACCGGGATCATCGATATCCTGCGGCGGATGGGCGCGGAGGTTTCGATCGAGGGAGACAACGACGGTCCGGGCGAGCCTGTCGGGAATATTACGGTCCGGCATGGCGGCCTGAGATCGACGGTGATTGCACCGCACGAGGTGCCCGGCGTCATCGACGAGCTGCCCGTTCTCGGGGCACTTGCCACGCATGGTGGCGAACTGCATGTCACCGGTGCCGGGGAACTGAGAGTCAAGGAGAGCGACCGGATTTCGGCCCTGGCGGACGGCTTCCGGCGAATGGGTGGCGACGTTGAAGAGTTCCCCGACGGCTTCCATATCTGCGGGCGCCAACGCCTGAAGGGCGGCGAAGTCGATGCCCGGCACGATCATCGGCTGGCCATGGCGTTTGCCATCGCGGCGCTCGGCGCGTCAGGACCGACAATCATTCACGACGCAGGAGCGGCGGCCGTGTCTTATCCGGAGTTTTTCTCCGTGCTCGAATCGCTCCGCGCGTGAAGGCCGACAAGCTGTATCTTGTCGGCTTCATGGGCGCAGGCAAGACGACAGTGGCCCGCGCGATTGGCAAGCGCACCGGGTGGCGGGTGGAGGATATCGACGAGCGAATCGAGGCCCGGGAACACCGGAGCGTGGCGTCGATCTTCAGTCACCAGGGAGAGCCGTATTTCCGGCAACTCGAGCGCATGGCGCTCGGCGAGTTACTGCCGATTCGGCACGTGGTCGTCGCGACGGGTGGCGGCACATTCGTCGAACCGGACAACCGCGCACTGATGCTCGCCGATGGTGCGGTGGCGTGGCTGGATCTGCCGCTGGCGCAGGTGATCGAGCGGGTGCCGGCAGACGGCAGGCGGCCGCTGGCCTCGGACCGCGCGCAGATGGAGCAGCTGTTCACGCGACGGCAACTGGCCTACGCACAGGCACACGTGCGGATCGACGCCGCGCGTCCCGTGGCGGAAGTGGTCGGGCGTCTACTCGAGTGGATCGACTTCTGATCGCATGAAGTACCTCGTCATCAGCGACGTGCACGCCAATCTCGAGGCGCTCGAAGCGACGCTGGCCAAGGCCGGCCCGCATGACGGCGTTCTCGTGCTCGGTGATCTCGTCGGATATGGCGCCGATCCGAATGCCGTCATCGAACGTATCCGCCAGCTCCCGGCGGCAACGATCATCCGCGGGAATCATGACAAGGTCGGCGCCGGCATCGAGAACGTCGAGGCGTTCAACCATCTCGCCAAGCATGCGATCACCTGGACGGCTGCCGCGCTCACTCCCGGCAACCGCAGCTGGCTGGCAGAACTGCCCGCCGGTCCGGTCAAGATCGATTCCTGGGTCGAGATTTGCCACGGGGCGCCGTTCGACGAGGACGTCTACATCTTCGACGACCTGGATGCACGCCGGGCTTTGCTCATGTCCGAGCGGGCGCTCTGCCTGTTCGGCCACACGCACGTACCCGCGGTGTACAAGTTCGACACTGACTTTCACTCCATTGGCCCGCCGCGCGGCGAGACCTTCCGGCTGCTCCTGAATGACGCGGCGAAGTACCTGGTCAACTGCGGCGCGGTGGGTCAGCCGCGCGATGGAGATCCGCGCGCGGCTTTCGGGATCCTCGATACCGCGAGCCAGACGTTGACCGTGATGCGGGTGAAGTACGACCTCGCCACTGCACAGGCGAAGATCATCGCGGCTGGACTACCCGAAGTCCTTGCGCAGAGGTTGGCGATTGGGCGTTAGTTGAAGCGAGCGGCCGAGGGGCCGGATGTCTCTGCGTCGGACCGTCGGACCGGACTGTCGTACCGGACCCTCGCACCTTCGCACCGTCGCCCCACCAGACCGTTGATCTACTGAGTGCGCTTCTGCTCTTGTCTCCGCAGCTTTGCTGCATAGGCATCGGCGGCGGCGCGCGATCCGAGAATCCATCCGATCACGATGCCCAGCAGCAGAATGCCCGGGATGTAAATGAAATGGGCGGCGGTTGGCATCAGCTCCTGCCGGTTAGGACCGCTATGCGGCTCGTTGCATGAATTTCAGACTCGCCATGACCCGCATGGCGGTCCTGGGCGCGCAAGCGCGCCAGGAGACACTGCCATGCAGCGGGGCTCCACGGTATCAACGGGCTGAACCACGCTGCTGTTTCATATCGCTGTCGAGCCGATCGACCTCTTGCTGAATGACGCCCAGGCGGCGCGACACGATGAACATGTAACCGAACAGCATCAACAGCACGAAGGCGTAGGCCCCCACCAGCAGCGGCGCGGCCGGCAGCTGTTCCTCGGGCGGCAGCTGGTCGATCGGGATGAACTCTTCCTGCTGCGGCGGCGGTTGCTGCGCCTGCCTGGCGTCCGTCGCCTGCTGCGATGCACACGCGAACGGCAGAGCAACGAAGAGTAATACGGCGATGAAGCGAATCAGCGTGGTCATCAACGTTGCTCGTCGAGGGAAAGATAGAGGGAATCGAGACGCGACTGTTGCTCGGCTACCCGCATGCGCAGCTTCATCAGCAGCACCAGCAGCAGCGTGAATGCCGCCAGGCAGAAAATCAGCGGAAATCCCATCGAGAACGGCAGCTTCGGCACGACCGTCGTCGCCGGGTGAATCGTCCGCCAGTAGTTGACCGAGATATAGATGAACGGCACGTTGGCCATGCCGAACAGCGCAAGGCCGGCTGCGAGCTTCTCGGACCCTGGCCCACCGTACTGCCGGAGGATCAGGTACGCCCAGGCGATCATCCAGCCCACGAGGCTCGACGTGACTCGCGCATCCCAGACCCACCAGGTGCCCCACGCTTTCCGTGCCCAGAGCGGCCCGGTCACGAGCGTCAGCAGCCCAAAGAGCACGGCCATTTCCGCTGCCGCCAGCGCAGTCCGGTCGTGCCGGGCATCACCGCTCGCCAGGAAGCGAACGCTCGCGATGCCGCAGACGATGCTCGACCCGAGGAACATCCAGGCCGAAGGCATGTGGTAGTAGAACACCTTCTGCACGAGCCCCATGGTCGACTCGTAGGGCGCGCTGGCGATGACAAAGGGGGTCGCGGCGAACATCAGGCCGCAAACCAGGGTCGCAGGCTGAAACCACTTCGGCATAAAGACTCTGTCGTTCGAGGTTCTATCTTCTCACTGCTCAGTTCGTGTTCACGTTCTCTTCAGGGTTCGGGGTTCGAGGTTCGCGTTCGATTCACCGGCCGAACCTGAACACGAACGGAGAAGTGAGAACCCAGAAGCGTGAACGACGTTCCCTCTGCAAGAGTTCACTTAGTCTGTCATAACGGGTTCGAACGTCCATAGCGCGAGCGTGAGGAACACCACGTCGAACGCCACCAGCAGGGCGAACCAGAACCGCACGATGTCGGCGTCGAAATCCGGCTGCGCAATCGCGACGGTCGCGCGGACGCCGGCAATGAGCACCGGTACCGTGATTGGATAGAGCAACACCGGGAGCAGCACATCGCGGCTGCGGGCGCGCACGAGCATGGCCGCAAACAGCGTCCCGACCGAAGCGAAACCGAACGTTCCCGCCAGGACGACCGCGGCGAGCCAGAACGGATGCGAGAGGAGCTCTGCCTGGAACAGCAGCGCCACGAGAGGCACGAGCACAATCTCGGTCAGCGTCAACAAGACGACGATCCCCGCCAGCTTCCCCAGATACACCGCGGGCCGCGGTGCCGGTACGAGCATCAGCGCCCGCAGCGTTTCCGACTGGCGCTCACGCTCGAACGTCCGGCCGAGCGCCAGGTTACCTGCGAACATGATCGCCATCCATAGCACCCCGGGTCCGACGCCCGGAGCAGCTCTCCCCTCCTGCACCAGCGAAAAGGCAAACACCAGTACGCACGAGATCGCGAAGAACACCGTCGTGTAGGCGAGCTCGCGGCTGCGCACCTCGACGGTGACGTCCTTTCTGACGATCAGCCAGACAGCGCGAATCATCACCGTCCGATCACGCTCCGGTAGGTCGAACGCAACCCGCCGGGCGTGACGACTGACTCGACAATCCGGCCCTCGCGCAGGAACAACGCGTGGTCGAGCAGCCCCTCGGCCAGATCGAGATCGTGGGTGGCGAGGATCACGATCGCCCCGCTCTCACGCAAGGTCCGCAATCGGCGAAGCAGCGCCCCGCTCGATGCGTCGTCCAGGCCGGTGAATGGTTCATCGAGCAAGGCCAGCCGCGGGTCGTGTATCAGCGCGCGTTCGAGCGCGACGCGCTGACGCATGCCACGTGAGAAGCTCGCGACCGGATCGTCGCCTCGCGTCTCGAGTCCCGCGCGCTCCAGCGCCGCACGCGCACGGCCGTCACCGTCGGCGATGCCGTAGAGCCCGGCAAAGAACGCGAGGTTCTCGCGTGCGGTGAGCTCGGGATACAGGAACAGATCGTGCCCGAGCACGCCGATGCGTGCCCGCAGCGCTGCCCCGCCAGACAGACCGAACGTGCCATAGCGGATGGTGCCGGAAGAGGGACGCAGCAGTGTGGCCAGCATGGCCAGCAGCGTGGACTTCCCCGCCCCATTGGGCCCGAGCAGTCCGAGGATCATCCCGCGCGTCGCGCGGAATGTCATGCGCGAGACGGCCCGCCGGCGGCCGAAGTGGCGGGAGACGTCCTCTGCGGAAACTTCTTCGAAGTCGACGCTCGTCACGCAGCGACGCCCTCACCGCCTCCTTGCGGTCCGGGCTGGGCGTCGTCGAGCTCGCCGTAAATCTGCTCGAGCTCGC
>JAICEG010000367.1 GCA_025924295.1 Vicinamibacteria bacterium | reverse complement strand
GGCACTCCGCAGTACCGGCGTCGCGGTGGACGCCATGATCACCCGATCAATGCCGCTCCGCCCTGGCAGACCCATCACGATCAGGTCAGACTTGAGTTCTGACGCCGTCGCGACAATAGTGCGATGTGCGACACCCGAAACGACGACCGTGTCGATGTGGCACCAGTTGAAGGCGTCAGAAGGCACTGCATTGCGCATCTCCCGCGAAATCCTGTCAACCTGTGCGCGGTACTCGCCGATCAACCGAAAGGCCGCCCCGCCCGAGTACGGCGTCTCGTAGGGGAATCCGTCCAGCACGTGCAACAGCGTTAGCGTGCCGCCGCTCTGCTGCGCCAGAACCAGTGCCTGCCGGAGCGCTGCGGCCGACGCGGCCGAGAAGTCCGTCGGGCAGAGGATGTTGACGAATGCGCCGTTAGCGTCGCGTGGCCCGGCGTCTGGCACGGCGAGCGTCGGGCATGACAGGACGCGGGCGATGTCTCTCGCGTACACACCAGGCCTCCAGTAGGCGCCGAAGCGGCGCCCATGCCTTGGGACAACCACCAGGTCGGCAGCAATGAGCTTGGCGTGCTCGGTCACCGCCCTCACAGGATCACCGGTCAGGACAACCGAGGTGAGTCGCAGCCCGTCCGTGTCGATGGCATCGATGAAGGACGACAGCCCGGCGCTCGACGGTTCATTGGAGGCCTGTCGGCGCGCTCGTCCGCCACGGAGATTGGCTACGTGAAGCTCCGCATCGTACCAGCGGGCGAGTTCCGCGGCGTGCAACAGAGCGGACTTTCCGCTCGCTGACAACTCGATGGGGCAAAGGATGACATTCGGATTCATGGCGTGTGTTCTTTCAGGTATTGCGCGACGTGACCTGCTCTGACGGTACGACAGTCGCGGAAACCAATAGCGTCGGCTCCTGTCACGCGGCAAGGCGAGTGACAGAATCCGGTGTCGTATCCAAGTTCAATCGTCCGAAGACGCCTTCCGGTACCGCGAGCACCGGCCGGCCCGCGGTTCGGATCACGCGAGCTGCTGTGGAGCCAATGAGCTTCCGGCCGATGGCTCCTCGCGACGTGACACCCATCACGATGAGGTCGGCCTCGATCTCTGAGGCGATCCTCACGATCTCAGTGGCCGGAGTGCCTGACACCGCACGTGCTCGCACATCGGCCTCCGTCCTTGCCTCGACCGGAACAACGTCCTGCAGACGTTGCCAGGCGTCCTGCTGAAGCCGGCGAGCGTACTCAACGCTGAAGTGGTATGCGTATCTCGAGGCGCTCACCGCGTGCGATGCCTTGGAGACATGGAGCAGCGTCAACCGACCTCCATCCTTCACCAGGTGAAGTGCGTGGCCAAGCGCGGCGTCGGACGCCTTCGTGAAGTCGACCGGGCACATGATGTTTCGAAACGATGCCAGGCCTTCGCGCCGCGCCTCCGACATCGGCACAATCAGGACGGGACAGCTGGCGCGCTTGGTCACCTGCTCTGCTATCGATCCTGCGCGGAGCCGCTCGACGCCCGTCCTGGCGTGGGTGCCCAGGACAATGAGATCGAATCGTCCGGCGTTTGCATGCAGGAGGATTACGCCTGCCGGGTCGCCGTGCTGCTCGGTGACGCGCAACCGTACGCCAGCGGCGTCAGCCGCAGCCCGCAGCGCTTCGGTCTTGGCGATTCGCTCGCGTGCTCGCCAGTTGAATCGCTCGCTCACTGGAACGGCGTGCACGGCTGTCAGCTCCGCGTTGCGCGCGCGACTGAGCGCGAGTGCGTGCTCGAAGGCGGCCTGTGCCGGCCGCGAGAAGTCGACGGCACAGAGGATGCGCGAGGATACGGACACTGTGTTCTCCTTCAAGAAGACGGGCGACGCGTTGCTCGGTCCTCTCAAAACGCCGCGCGCGACGGCCGCGCGCTTTCGACAACCGCAATCGAGCGGCGTCCCTGCATTCCGATGAGCGCGTTCCGCGTCGCCCCACTCTGTGTAGAGGCAAGATGGGCACCATCCACGCACCAGAGAGCAGAGCTGTAAATATCTACGACTGTGTGGCTTACACGCGCCTACACTGCCGTCAGGACCGGACTGCAGGGACACGACCGTTTCACAATGAAATCACCGGCACATTCTGAAAGAGAGACGCGGAGTCCATGTTCCTGATTGACCGGCTGATCCTGTTGGCCGCTGTGCTGCTGCTCGCAGGCATCGTCTCGAGCAAGTTCTCGGCGCGTATGGGGCTACCCGTCCTGGTGCTCTTCCTCGGCATCGGGATGCTCGCAGGCGAGGACGGCATCGGAGGCATCGAGTTCGACAACGTCGACATCGCACACGCAATCGGAACGCTGTCCCTCGCGGTCATTCTGTTCGACGGAGGGCTTCAGACACGCTCGTCCGCGCTTCGCGCGGTCTGGAAACCGTCATTGCTGCTTGCGACGGTCGGTGTGATTGTCACCGCTGTGATCACCGGACTGGCCGCGGCCAGCATTCTCGGCGTGCGTCCGCTCGTCGGCCTGCTGCTCGGGAGCATCGTGGCGTCAACGGACGCCGCGGCCGTGTTCTCGATCCTTCGCTCGCAGGGTCTGCATCTCAGGAAGCGTGTCGCGGCCACGCTCGAGGTCGAAAGCGGATCGAATGATCCGATGGCGATCTTCATGACGGTCGGACTTCTCGAGGTGCTGACCGGCCGGCTCGATTTTGGGCCCGGCCTGCTGACGCTATTCATCCAGCAGATGGGTATCGGAGCCGTCGTCGGGGTCGGCGCCGGGTGGCTTGCCGTTCGCGCCGTGAATCGCATCCAACTGGCTGCTCCAGGGCTGTACCCCGTCCTCGCCGGGGCCTGTGGACTGGCCGCATTCGGGCTCGCCGCCAGCACCGGTGGAAGCGGCTTCCTGGCGATCTACCTCGCCGGAATCGTGCTCGGAAACAGCCGGACGGTCTTCCAGCGAGGGACATTTCTCTTCATGGACGGCCTGGCTTGGATCTGCCAGATCACGATGTTTGTGGTGCTCGGCCTTCTGAGCACGCCGACAGACGTCCTGCCCGTGGCTGGTACCGGGCTTCTTGTCTCGGCGGTTCTGATCCTGGTTGCCCGTCCGGCGGCGGTGGTGCCGCTGCTCGCCCCGTTTGGTTTCAGTATTCGCGAGCACGCGCTGATCGCATGGGTCGGCCTGAAAGGAGCGGTCCCGATCATCCTCGCGACCTTTCCGCTCATGTTCGGGCTGCCCGAAGGACCGCTGATCTTCAATGTCGTGTTCTTTGTCGTGCTAGTGTCGGCGACGCTGCAGGGGTGGACTCTCCCCGCGCTCGCCACACGTCTGGGACTCCAGGAAGACGCCGCACCGGCGCCGCCGGCGTTTCTCGAACTGCTGGCGCTCCGAGACGTGAACGCGGAAATCATCGACTATTCGGTCTCGGCGGATTCGACATTAGCAGGCCGTACCGTCGAGGCCTTGCACCTGCCGGATGGCGCCATCGTTGCCCTGGTCTCGAGAGATGGAAGCTTGATCGCGCCCCGCGGCTCCACACAGCTGCGAGCCGGCGACCACCTCTTCGTCATCGCTCGAACGTCGGATCGCGGCGCCGTGAACCGTGTCCTGGGCCACGACGAGGCTTAGCGGACGACCAAGGCAGCTGGCATCGTGACGGCCGCTCACGATGCGTCCGTGGACTTCCTGGGCTGTCGCGTTGTTGCTCGCCTGGCATTCGTCTCGCTCGTGAGCGCGGCGGATCGATGACTTCGCAGCGGACATAGCAGGGGAAGATGCAAGGGACCGGGCAGTGACGCCATGAGGACATCGCGGCCTCTCGGACGCGCGTCGTCAGGATGAGAGCCGTTGCTCGATGCGTCGTCCCAACGCATCGCCGAGCCGTTCGACAGCCCGATTGATGGCCGCGTACACGTGCGGTCCCCGGACGCGTATCCTGAGTGAGCCCGCTGGTTCGAGACCGACCGTCACCACACAGATGACCTTGTCGCAGCTGCCACGCGCGTCTGTGTGGCGCAGCACGACACGAACTCGACGGACGCTTCGCGTGTGGCGCGCCAGGGCGGCGAACACGCGATACTCGGCGTACGTGCGGGCCTGGGCGTTGATCGTGTCGTCACCGACGACGGTAATCCGATTCATGCGCAAGATAAGCGCAAGGCGCGGGCCAACTCTTGGAGGAGCCAAGGGCCGATCTCCACGAGGCTCACTGAGCGGTCGTGTTTCGAAAAGAAAAGCCCGGCTTCAGGATGAAAGGCCGTACTGCTTCATCTTCCGCCAGAGCGTCACGGTGCTGATCTTCAGCGCCTCGGCCGCCCGGCGGCGATTGCCGCCAAACTTTTCGAGGGCGCGTTCGATCATGACGCGTTCCTGTTCCTGTAAGTCCAGCGTGTCGTCTCCGGGACGGCGACGCGCCTTCTGCGTGACCTCCGGGGGTAGCTCCCGCACGCGAATGCTCGGTCCGTTGGCGAGAATCACCGCGCGCTCGACCGCGTGCTCGAGTTCGCGGACGTTGCCGGGCCAGCTGTAGTTCATCAACGCCGTCATCGCCTCGGCAGACATCGCCGTCACGTCCTTCTTCATGCGCGACGCCGCCCGCACGAGAAAGTGATGCACGAGTGGAGGAATATCTTCGCGGCGATCGCGCAACGGTGGCACGGTGATGATGAACGCACCCAGCCGGAAATAGAGGTCCTCGCGGAACGTGCCTCCATCGACGGCCGCTCGCAGATCACGATTCGTGGCGGCAACGACGCGCGCATTGATCTTGATGTTGCGCTCGGCGCCGACGCGCCGGATTTCACGTTCCTGGAGGGCGCGAAGCAGCTTTGCCTGGATCGTTGGAGCGACTTCCCCGATCTCGTCCAGAAAGATCGTGCCGCTGCCGGCAACCTCGAAGAGACCCGCCTTGTCTCGAACGGCGCCCGTGAAGGCGCCGCGCACGTGGCCGAACAGCTCCGATTCCAGCAACGTCTCTGTCAGCGCCGCGCAGTTGATGCTCACGAAGGGAGCGCTCGCCCGCGGGCTCTGATCGTGAATCATCCGGACGATGAACTCTTTGCCCGTGCCGCTTTCGCCGTAGACGAGCACGGTCGTGTCGAGCGGAGCAACGCGAGCGGCGAGCTCCAGCACCTCCTCCATCGCAGGACTGCGGGCGATGAAGTGCTTGGAGGCCGCGTGCCGGCTGACCCG
>JAICEG010000366.1 GCA_025924295.1 Vicinamibacteria bacterium | reverse complement strand
GTGTTCACCAGGTAGTAGGCCAGGGCACTGGCGACGAGTGGCTTTCCAATCTCGCCAAGACTCAGATCGAAGTCGCCCGGCTGGCCACCCATGTACACGAAGACCAACCCGGCGGTCTTGACCGTGAGCACGAGCGTCGCCGCGTTGAAGATCGTCCGGAAGACCGGGTTGCGCCGATCGTTGCCGAAGGCGGACTGGAGCCACGCGCTGATGCCGGCCACGATCATCGTCAGCTCGGTGCCGATGAGCAGCAACGCGGCGAAGTCGACGCTGTAGGAGACCGAGAGGTTCGAAGACTTCGCGCCGAGCGGGACTCGAAGCCGCAGGCTCGACGCCAGGGCCGAAGCCGCCAGCAGCGTGCCGAACAGAACCGGGTTCGGGACCTGCTTCGGGCCCCACAACGCCAGCACCGCCGCGCCCGCAGCGATGACGGCTGTCACGAAGATCGTCGCGGCCAGCGGTTGCGAGCTCGCCGTCGCAGCGGGCTGCACCGGGGCGGTCTGCTCCCTACGGCCGCTGCCGTCGACGTTGCCCGGGTGAACCTGTTCCACCACGTCCAGCTCCCTCAGTCGCGCACGAGGAGAGACACGGCCCACGTGAGTGGGGGCGCGTTTGCTGCTACGAGTGGTCCGATGACGAATTTCGACATCGCTGGTTATTCAGCAACCGGGAAGCCAAGTGCACCGCGCTTTTCTACGGACAGCTCTCATGCGTAGAGGTGCGCACGACGGCCCATGAATGCCACGTTGTCATGTGCAGGAACTGTGATCGTCCCGTCTGGAAATGTCAGAGTTTCGAGCTCGGATCGGAAGGCTGCTCGCTGGATGTCTTTTCGGAGGAAACGAAGTATGCAGTAGCTGGCAGACCGTGACAGTGTGCACGGGATTGATTACGTCCTCGCCAGGGCACTTATCCACTTCGCAAGGGCACGAAAGGCCTGACCGCGATGTGCAACGGCGAGCTTCTCGTGTTCTTCGACTTCAGCAAGCGTCGCGTTGTAGGGCGGATAGTAGAAGATCGGATCGTACCCGAAGCCACCTGTCCCGGCGGGAGCCTGGGCGATCACGCCCTCCACTGTCCCTGTTGTTTCGAAGGCGATGTCCTGACCGTCGATCACGGCCAGTGCACACACGAAACGCGCGGTTCGCGGGCGATCGGCGCGCGCGGCCAGCCGCTCGAAGATCGCAGCGAATCGTTCGGGGTATGACGCGTCCGGCCGCAGGAACCTGGCGGATCGGACGCCGGGCTCTCCATCGAGCGCGTCGATCACGAGCCCGGAGTCCTCAGCGACGGTCAACATGCCTGAATGCGCTGCGTAGTAACGGGCTTTCAAGCGCGCGTTGTCCTCGAAAGTTTCGCCGGTCTCTTCCGGCTCGCTCACTGGCGGGAGATCGCTGAGCGCGACGAGATCGACCGGCGACGCCTCGAGCAGGGACCGAATTTCACGAACCTTGTCGCGATTCGTCGTCGCAACCAGCAATCGCACCCTAGGGCTTTCCGATGTACTGGCCAACCAGTCCCTTCTGCAGGGCGATGAGCTGGCGAATCCCGGTGTCTGCCAGATCGAGCAGGCGGTTCAGCGCCTCCCGGCCGAAAGGCAAGGCCTCCGCGGTTCCCTGCAGCTCGATGTAGAGCCCGGCACCGGTCTTGATGACGTTCATGTCGACGTCGGCTTTCGAGTCCTCGACGTAGGCGAGATCGAGCATCGGCTCACCGCCGACGATGCCGACACTGGTGGCCGCGACGAAATCAGTCACCGGCATCGTGCGAATCAGGTCCTGCTCGCGCATCTTGTTGATGGCGAGCACGAGGGCGACGAAGGCGCCGGAGATCGACGCCGTGCGCGTGCCGCCATCGGCCTGGATGACGTCGCAGTCGAGCGTGATCGTCCGCTCGCCCAGTTCCTCCAGCTTGGTCACGGCGCGCAGCGAACGACCGATGAGACGCTGAATCTCCTGCGTGCGTCCGCCGACTTTTCCTGCCGTTGATTCCCGCTGCGTCCGCGTCGTCGTGGCGCGCGGCAACATGCCGTATTCGGCCGTTACCCATCCCTTCCCGGTGTTGCGGCGGAAGGGAGGCACACGATCCTCCACGCTGGCCGTGCAAATCACTTTCGTCTTGCCGGCTTCGACCAGCACAGAACCTTCGGCGTGAATGAGGTAGTTGGGTGTGATCCGCGTAGGGCGGAGCTGCTCAGGGAGACGGCCGTCTGATCTCATGTGGGGAACACTGTAATGCAGAACTACTTCTCGTCACTCTCTCGCACCAGTGAATCGTTTCGCGTGAGTGGACGGCGCAGGTCGACATGACCGGCGATCGTGTCTGCTTCTTTGCCGTCCACCAGGATCTGCACACGGCGTGCGGCTGGCAGATTGGCAGTAACGGCGTTGACGATGGCATACACGGTGAGGAGCTCGTTCAGCGACCCACCCGGATGGCCGCGCATGATGTCCGGGCTGAGATCGACGAACGCATCACCGCGGTCGGTGACGTAGAAGGCCCGTACCGTCGTCCCGGCCGGGATCACGCCGACATGTGATGCCGGCGGCTCTGCGCTCAACTGCGCGGCAAGGATCTGTCGGCCCTGCTCCACGACGCTCGACGCGAGCGGTACATCACGGCGGACGGGCACGAGCGACTGGCCGTCAGGCGATCCAAAGAACAGCGTGGCGGTGATATGAGCCGTTTCCTTCGGATCGGCAGCCGCTGCCGTCGACGGTTGTTCGGGCGGTGGCGGTTCCTGGGGTCCGTACATCCGCGCGATGCTGATGGCGATGAGGACGAGCACGGACAGGCCGCCGATGAACGCCAGCCACCAGACTTTCATGCTCATGGTGTCTGTGACTCCTCGGACCAGGCGCGAAAGCGCACGATCGCGCTGAACACGGCCTGCGCGACGACTGTCTTGAAGTCGTCGGAGTTGAGGCGCGCTTCCTGTTCGGGATTCGTCAGGTACGCCACTTCGATGAGAGCCGCCGGCATGTTGGCTGCGGCCAGCAACCGCATCGGCGCCTGGCGCACCGGGCTGGTACTCATTGGAATCTGCCGCTGCAGCTCCTCCTGGAGCACGCTGGCCAGCACCGACGACTCGTCCAGGTGCCGTGCCTGCGCAAGATCCCAGGGAATCAGATCCAGCCGTCGCGTGCCTCCACCCAGCGTCGGCAGGGCAGTCCCCTCGGCAGTCGCGACGCGGACGACTTCCGCGCTCTCACGATCCAATTGCAAGTGAAAGATCTCCGCACCCGCCTGCTCCGGGACGAGCGCCCCGTTCACGTGCAGGCTGATGAGGAGGTTGGCCTTCCCGTTGTTGGCCACGGCGGCTCGCTGGTCGAGCGCGATGGCGCGGTCATCGTCGCGTGTCAGGATCACCCGGAGACCGAGTCGATTCTCGACCATCGTACGCAGCCGGCGGGCGATGTCGAGCGTCAGTTGCTTTTCTTCCGCGCCCTTTGCCCCGCGTACTCCGACATCGTCTCCGCCGTGCCCGGGATCGATCACGATCGTCTGCCACGTGCGAATAGCCGCGAGCGCAGCGCGTGGGTCGGGGACAGCGGTGGGCGACTCGGGAGTCGGCGGGCGAACCTCCGGGCTCGGCGCGCGCGATTCGGATGCGGCACCGGCCGGCACTTCGATGAGCACCCGAGCGACGTTGTTTTCCGTCGTTACCGTCGACCGTGCCGTTCCGGCGGCGTCGGTCAGCGTAACGACGATCGTGTTCGGTTGATCCCCTGGCCTGATGCGGTCGATGAGTCCACCCGCGTTGGCCGGCGTGAAGTCGAGGCCGTCGGCATCGATTCGAACGGTCAGCCGCCCGGGCTCGGCGTTGACCGCGACTGCTGTCGACGGTGCGATGTCGATCGATGCACGCGTCGGCGGGCCCGGACTTTCGACGAGCGCCGTGACGCGAGGCAATCGCACGTCACCGACGATGAGCAGGCGGGACGTCCGCCTCAGCTCGATCCGCTGATCGTAGATAGAGGCGAGCGCGACGGAGAGAAACTCGATCGGGACGAGCCAACGGCGACCGGCGCGAACGACAGGCGACGGAAGCGAGACGACGCGTCCCTCCACAGAGGCCATCGGCCGGTTGGCTGAGGCAACGATCGTGCGGCCGCGGTAGGAGACGGTGACGCCCCCGGCCAGCGCATCCTCTTTGACGCTCACCTGAAACAGGTTGGCGACGTCGTCGAGCGCCACCACCTCGCGGCCGGCCTGAAGCGAGGTCGGGACGGTTCGGCGTCCGTCACGCGAGACGAGCGTCAGAGGAGTCGCTGGGCTTGAATCCTGGCCCTGGGTGGTGGCAACGATCGCCAGGATGAGGATGGCAACGACGGAAGTCCGCAGCGGCACAGCGCCACATGATCGCATTCGTTCCGCCATGCCGCAAATTTCGGGATTGGGGTCGGGTTTTCGCCGTCGACCGATGCGTTCAGGTGTAGAGTTGTCTCCATATATCGCGGCGGGGAAGGAGGGTCTCGTGAAGACGTTCCCACTGCTTATCGCGCTCGTGGTGGCATCGGCCGCATCGGTTGCCGGCCATCACTCGTTCGCTGCGTACTACTTCGAAGATCAATCGGTGACGATCGAGGGCAAGCTCGTCACGTTCGAATACAAGTCCCCGCACGCATGGGTTTATATGTCGGTCACCGACGCCAGTGGCGCGGAGCAGCAATACTCAGCCGAATGGGCGAACCCGAACCGGCTGTCGCGCGACGGTATCACCAAGGACACACTCAAGGCCGGCGATCACGTGATTGTCACCGGCAGTCCGGGACGCAATGCCGGTGAGAACAAGATTCACCTGAAGCAGATCGAGCGCCCCGCCGATGGCTGGAAATGGGGCCGCGGCGGTGGGCGGCGGTAGACGTCGTGTCCGAAACGTAGTGTCCGGCATTAGCCGGACCATGCAGACGTAGTGTCCGGCTTCAGCCGGACCTGATCACGCGTCCAGCAAATCTCGAACGGTCTTCTCGATCTGCAGCGACGTGAACGGTTTGTGCAGGACCGGCACGTTTGCCACGCGTGAGTTGCCCTGTGGCGTATCGCCGCGAGGAAAGCCCGACACGAACAGCAGCTTGATCGCCGGCCACCGCGTTTGAATCTCCTCGGCGAGACGGGTGCCGCTCATCGTCGGCATCACGAGGTCGGTCACGACCAGATCC
>JAICEG010000365.1 GCA_025924295.1 Vicinamibacteria bacterium | reverse complement strand
AGTGCGACGATGGCCTTGACGCGAATCGAGTCGAGCATCTGCTCGAGCTCGCGCTCGGTATACGTGGGATTGACGCCGACGACGATGGCCCCGATTTTCCACGCCCCGAACTGCGCGACGAGGAACTGCGGGCAGTTGGGGAGCATCAGTGCGACGCGATCGCCCTTGCGCACCCCAAGCGACCACAAGGCAGCGGCGAACGCGGTGCTTTCAGCGTCCAGCTGGCCGTAGGAGACAGTCGTGCCCTTGAAGAGCAGCGCCGTCCTGTCCGCATGGTCGCGGGCGAGATCGGTCAGATAGTCGATGAGCGTGCGATCGGGATACGGGACGAGTGTGCGCGGGACGTCTGGGTCGTAGTGGGCCAGCCAGGGCTTCACGAGTGAATTCTAGCTGACCAGCATCGATAAGAGCGCTTTCTGAGTGTGGAGTCGATTCTCGGCCTGGTCGAAGACCACCGACGCCGATGAGTCGATCACCTGCGACGTCACTTCTTCACCGCGATGTGCCGGCAGGCAGTGCATGAAGATCACGTCGCGATGTGCGGCGGCCATGAGCCGGTCGTTGACCTGATACGGTGCAAACACCCGTCGACGATCGGCGGCCTCGGCCTCTTCGCCCATCGACGCCCAGACGTCCGTGTAGACGGCATCGACACCATCGACGGCGCGCGCCGGATCCGTGAAGCGAGCGACGGTGGCGCCATCGCGTGCGACCCGCGTCGCGGCGTTCACGACGTTGTCGGGGAGCTCGTAGCCGGAAGGCGAGGCGACGTGCACCGTGATGCCCAACATCAACGACACCTGAAGGAGGGATGTCGCGACGTTGTTGCCGTCACCGATGAACGCGATCGTGCGGCCGCGGCAATCACCCCACCGCTCCCGCATCGTCAGTGCGTCGGCGAGCGCCTGACAGGGGTGCTCTTCGTCGGTCAGAGCGTTGATGACGTGAAGGTCGCGGCCGGCGGCGGCCAGCGTGGCCACCTTGTCTTGCGCAAAGGTGCGGATGATCAGCGCACGGACCCATCGCTCCAGGTTTCGAGCGACATCCTGCAGTGGTTCCCGTATGCCCTCGGCAAGCGACGATGGCAAATGCAGAGTGTCGCCGCCAAGTTCACGAATGGCAATCTCGAACGTCGAACGCGTGCGGAGCGACGGCTTCTCGAAGAGAAGGGCGACGTGCATCCCGGCGAGCGTCGACGCGGACGGCGCTTTCGGTCCCAGCCGCCGGTCGGTCTTCATCTGCGCCGACAGTCGCAGCAGTCGCTCGAGGTCGTCCCACGACAGATCGAGGATCGACAGGAAATCCTTGGCGAATCGTGTCTGCGCGTGGCTCTCCGTCATGTTCGGTACTCGCCGTTGATGCGGACGTACTCGGCGCTCAGATCGCAGGTCCAGATGGTGGCGGAGTGCTGTCCGCCCGTGCCCAGGCTCACCTCGATCTGAATCTCTTTACCCTTCAGGTGCTCGGCCGCGCGCGGCGCGGCATCGTCGTGCGGTAATCCATTCTCGAACAGGAGGACGCTGCCGACATGGACGGTGGCACGCTGCACGTCGAACTTCACGCCCGACCGTCCCGCCGCGGCGACGATGCGACCCCAGTTCGGGTCGGCGCCGTGAACGGCCGTCTTGACCAGCGGCGAATTGGCGATCGTGCGCGCAACCTGGCGCGCATCGTCGATGCTGCACGCATCGCGGACCTCGATGCTGATCAACTTGGTTGCGCCTTCGCCACCGCGCACGATGCCGAGCGCGAGCTCTCTCGATACGGCCAGGAACGCTTCGACGAGAGCGGGGTAGAGCTCGTCATCGACCGCGACACCGCTTGCCCCGGACGCCAGGGCGAACAGGGAGTCATTGGTCGAGCACTCGCCGTCAACGGTGATGGCATTGAAGGTGTCGCGTCCCGATTCGCGCAATGCGCGATCGAGCAGCGCCGGGCTGACACTCGCGTCAGTCGTGAGAAAGCCCAGCATCGTGGCCATGTTGGGCTCGATCATGCCCGAGCCCTTTGCCGTGCCGCCGACCGTAAACGATCCGCGCGGCGTCTGGACCGTGACGGCATACTCCTTGGGAAAGGGGTCGGTCGTCATGATCGCCTGCGCAGTCTCGCTGCCCTTGCCGCGTGCGAGCGATGCCACGGCACTCCGTATCCCCGAGGAGATGCGGTCGATCTTCAGGTTCACGCCGATGACGCCGGTCGACGCCACCAGCACCTGCGCGGGATCGCACGACAGGGCAGTTGCGACATCACTGGCCATCTGCGTGGCGTCGCGCATGCCCTGATCGCCGGTACAGGCGTTCGCGCAGCCACTGTTGACGACAATCGCGCGCGCGATACCGCCGGTGTGCACCAGATGCTGTTTCGAGACGAGCACCGGCGCGGCTTGCGCGAGGTTGGTCGTGAAGAGTCCGGCGGCGGAGGCTGCCTTGTCGGCCACAATCACCGTGAGATCGAGCGCGTTGGCTTTGGTCTTGATCCCACAATGAAGCGCGGCCGATCGGAAACCAGCCGGCGCCGTAACGCCCCCGTGAGTCGGCGTGATCGTCACATCGCGAACGGTGGTCGCTTCAGGCATGTGCGGAGGGAGCAGGCACTCGCGCCTGCATGCGAATGAGCGGCAACATCACCGCGTACTGTCCGCAGTGCCGGAACTGGGCGCACGTGCGGCAGTCGGCCTCGATCTTTTCCGGCACCCAGGTGTGTGGCACGATCGAGAACCCCAGCTGAACGAAGTATCCCGGCGTGTGGGTGAACGCCGTCAACGATTCGAAGTTCGACGCGAGCGCGCGTTTCTCGAGCTCGTGCACGAGGCGGCGGCCGATTCCACACGCGCGGGCGCCACCGGCCACGACCAGCGAGCGTACTTCTGCAACCTGACGGCTGAGAGGCGCCAGATCCACGCAGCCGATGACCCGTTCGCCATCGATCGCCACGATGAACCGGGAGATGCGAGCGGCGATGTCTTCGCGGCTTCGCGGCAAGAGCCGTCCTTCGGTCATGTGAGTCGACACCAGCCGGTGGATCGCGTCCACGTCCGCGTCGCAGGCGGGGCGTACGATCGCCTCGGCGTTGACCTCGTGCTCGTCGGCCACCCCGACCGATGCCGGTCGTGATTTCAGTTCGTCAATGCCAATCAGGGTCGGGCTCATGCGTGCACCTCGGCGGGGACTTCCGCCAGAACGGCGTCCAGGATGTCGATCCCGGCATCGAGTTCCGCTGCGGTGATCGTCAGTGGTGGAAGCAGCCGCACGACTTTCTCATTCGTGCGATTCACGAGCAGTCCGCGTTCGCGCGCCAGGTCGACAGCCGGCGTGGCATCGACACGGAGTTCCACACCGCGCATCAGGCCGGCGCCTCGCGCTTCCAGAACCACTGGATGCTTGAGCGCAAGCGTTCGCAGACGGCGCTCGAGGTGATCGCCGACCGAGCGCACATGATCGAGAAGCCCCCGATCCATGAGCTCCTCGAGGAAGAACGTCGCGGCACGGGTGGCCAGCAGATTCCCGCCATAGGTCGTGCCGTGGTCACCGGCGGAGATCGTCTTGGCAACACGCTCTGAGATGAGGGCAGCCCCGACCGGGATCCCCGAGCCGAGTGCCTTGCCAACCGAGACGAGATCCGGGTTCCAACCAAGCGCCTGGAAGTGGAACGGATGGCCCGTGCGTCCGAGTCCCGTCTGTATTTCGTCGGCGATGAGCAGCGTGCCGGTCCGGCGGCAGACTTCGGCGATGGCATCAGAGAATGCGCGGGGCAGCGGACGGATGCCACCCTCTCCCCGAATTGGTTCGGCGATGACGGCGGCGGTGCGATCGTTCACCGCGGCAAAGAGCGCCTCCGGAGAATTGGGGTCCACGAACGTGACGGGCCCGAGCAGCGGCTCGAATGGTGTCCGGTAATGTTCGTCCCACGTCACCGACAGTGCCCCCATCGTGCGTCCGGCGAACGACTGCTCGATCGCAACGAAGGAGGTGCGATTGCTGACGCCCTGCGTATGCCAGAACCGTCGCGCGAACTTGAGACACGCTTCGTTGGCTTCTGTCCCGCTGTTGCAGAAGAAGGCGCGCGAGAGTCCCGACAGCGTCGACAGACGCGCCGCGGCTTCGGCCTGGAACGGGTGGTAGTACAGGTTCGACGTGTGCAACAGCGTGGCGGCCTGGTCGGCCACCGCGGCGGCAAGGCCGGGATGCGCGTGCCCGAGGGACGCCACACCGATGCCCGACACG
Source organism: Vicinamibacteria bacterium (assembly GCA_025924295.1). Lineage (GTDB taxonomy): Bacteria > Acidobacteriota > Vicinamibacteria > Vicinamibacterales > UBA2999 > Gp6-AA40. Next base: position 942 of record JAICEG010000365.1, on the reverse strand, counting down.
AAGTCGAGATACTCACGGCCGTCGACGTCGTACAGACGCGGTCCCTCGCCACGCACGAACGCCACCGGCTGACGACGGTAGGTGTGCAGGACGTATTGGGATTCGCGAGCCTGTATGCTGTCGAGCGTCGTTTTCATCGCACCACCTGCGTGCACCCTGTGAGACGAGTCGAAGAGTCGGCCAGGGTGCCGAGCCGAGTCTTCCTGCCGTTGGCGATCACCACGTCACCAACGCCGGACTGAAGCGCTGAGCGGCATGCCTGCAGCTTGGCCACCATGCCTTTGTTCGCCGTGCCGGTCTTCACCATGCGCGCAGCCTCGCGGGTCGTGAGACGCTCGATCGTCTCTCCCTGCTCGTCGAGCACGCCGGAGGTCCCGCCTGCGATCACGAGGCGCTTCGCTCGCAGCGCCGCGGCCAGATGCGACGCCAGCGTGTCTGCGTTGACGTTCAGCAACTGGCCGTCCCGCGTCGCGCCAATACAGGCGACTATCGGCACGTAGCCGCGCGACATCAGATCCGTCAGCAGGCGGGGAGCACCATTACCAACCGGCGCGCCCACCAATCCAAGATCGACTCGTTCGCCTGCGACGGAAACAATAGGCGCCGCCCGCTTCATCGTGGCCACGGTCGCGTCGGCGCCCGTCAGCCCGACGGGATCCGCCCCGGCACGGCGCACGGCCGCTACCAGACGCGTGTTGATCGCCCCGGCCAGCACCGACACAACCACGTCGAGCGTGCGGGCATCAGTGACCCGCAGCCCATCGACCTGTTGCTTCGAGATCCCTGCCGTGCTGAGTGCGGAGTCGATCTCGCGCCCACCGCCATGCACGACGACCAGCGCTGCGTGCGCGGAGAGCTGCGCGATGGCTTTCGCGATGCTGGCGAGATCCTCCGGCTGTTCGAGGAGCTCACCGCCAAGCTTCAGCACGAGCGCAGGTCTTT
>JAICEG010000364.1 GCA_025924295.1 Vicinamibacteria bacterium | reverse complement strand
GGACTCGACGTGCCGGGCGAAGAAGCCGACGCGCAGCGGGGAGCCGACTAATGCAGGAACACGATGCGGCGGTCACCTATGAGAGCTACCTGCGGCTGGACACGCTCCTGTCACTGCAGGTGCCGCGCTCGGAAGGACCCGAGCACGACGAGATCCTCTTCATCGTCATTCACCAGGTGTACGAGCTGTGGTTCAAAGAGCTGCTGCACGAACTGGATCACGTTGCCGTCTTGTTCAGAACCGACAAGCCGCATCGAGCGCAGCACACGCTGAAGCGCATCCTCACGATCCTCAAGGTGCTCGTCGCGCAGCTCGACATCCTCGAGACGATGACGCCGCTCGAGTTCCTGTCGTTCCGCGCGCGCCTGGAGGCGGCGAGCGGGTTTCAATCGAACCAGTTCCGGCAAATCGAGTTCCTCCTTGGCGCCAAGAGCGAGGCCGCGCTGTCGCGTTTTCCCACGGATAGCCCGAGCCGCCGCGTGTTGGAGCAGCGATACCAGGCGCCGACCGTCTGGGACGCGTTTCTCCACTACCTGTCGCGTGAAGGCTATGCCGTTCCGGCATCGCATCTGACACGCGACTACACGAAGCAGGTCCAGCCCACGCCGGAGATCCAGGAGATCCTGATCGAGGTCTATCGCCGTGACGTCAAGAGCGCGGAGATCTGCGAACGGCTCGTCGATCTCGACGAAGGGCTCGCAGAATGGCGCTACCGTCACGTGAGGATGGTCGAGCGCACGATCGGCAGCAAGCCGGGAACCGGCGGCTCGCGCGGAGCCGCCTACCTGCAGTCGACGATCGGCCGCAATCTGTTTCCCGATCTCTGGGAGATCCGGTCGCGACTCTAGCGGCCGAGATGCTTGGTCAGGTAATCCGTCAACACGTCGACCTGTCGATCATCGATCGGCGCGCCGTATTCCTTCATCGTCATCACGATGTCGTGCCACTGGTCGCGGTTGTAGTAGCCGCGGAACTTCGTCACCTCGGTGAGCTCATGACAGGCGGTACATGACGAGAGCAGGATCTTTTTCCCCTCTCCCTCGGGCAAGTCGTCTTGGGCCGCCACGGCCCGTGCCCCGGATGCTGACAACGAAACCATCACGACGAAACCGACGACACAGGCGATCACCCAACGCATTCCGGAACCCCGAACCTTGAACTGTGAACTACCGGATTACTGCAGTGATATTCCGTTTCGGCGCCCGCCCGACCTTGATCGCCGCCACCTCTTTCCGCGACGACACGTCGATGGCGTGAACGAGGTCCGTGTTCTCGGTCGTGATGTAGATCAGTTTGCTGTCCGGTGTGAACGTCACCCAGTCAGGTCGGCCACCAAGATCGACCGGATTCGGCAGGAGCGTCAGGTCGGGCAGCGAATACGTGTAGACCCGCGCGTTCGGCCTGCTCGTCACCCACAGCGTCTTCCCGTCCGGCGCGACGCCAAGGCCGTGTGACGGCGAAGCGTTGAACGGGCCCTTGTCGACTTTCTCCGCCGGAACATCAGCGGGCAACGTGATGCGGGCCACTTCCTTGCGCTGCTGGAAGTCGACCACGGCGAACCCATGGAGATTCGAGAGCTGCACGAAGATGCGCCTGGTCGAACCGTCAGAGTTGACCTCGAACGCCATCGGCCTCACACCCTCCTCGAACAGCGTCCACAGCGTCTCGTCCGTCTTCTGATCGATGACGGTCATCACGCGGCCGGCGATCGACCCCGCGATCACGTGCTTGCCATCCGGCGTGACATAGACGTTGTGAATCCCACCCTTCGTCGGAATGCTCTTCACCTTCTCGAGCGTCATCGTGTCGATGACGTCGACGGCGCCAGGAGCCGTGACGATCCCGACATACACACGCGCGCCATCCTTGCTGATGGAGATGTTGTTCGGACGACCGGTCAGCGGGATCTTCTTCGTCGTCTGCAGCGTCTTGCCATCCACGACGTGCAGCGTCTGCTCCGCTTCGCTGCTGAAGAAGAAGCGGCTGCCGTCAGGGAGGGCGGCGGCGCCGTGGTTGATGGGAACGCCCGTGATCTCGCCCACGATCGCATTGGTCGCGGGATCGATCAGATGGATGTTGTCCCCGGCCGAATTCGTCTGGACGATGCGTACCTGTGCCCCGGCGGCAATCACGGATAGGAGAACGGCAACGACGGTCCAGACCATCCGGCGAACGGGAGCGACAGCCATCATGAAACGCCTCCTTGGGGCGGAAAGTGAGGTTAGCACGGGCTTCGGGCGACGGGCTACGGCTCGAGGCAGCGACACGACGGTAGACTGGGGACCGGAGACAGGAGCCTGACCGCGAATCCGCTCGCGCAGCATTACTCACGATTTCGCGTCGCCGAACGTCTGCTGCTGACCGGCCACTCGCACCAGGCGTGGCCCGACGTCGGCTTCGAGGCGCAGCAGCGTGCGTGGCTCGACGCCGCGGAGTTCGTCGACGACAAGTGGGACCGCGCTGCACTTCAAGCGGCCGCGGTCCGCGCTGGGTTCGCCCGGCTGATCGGCGACAGCTCGGGCAACATCGCCCTCGGTCACAACACTCACGAGCTCGTGACGCGCTGGCTTTCAGCGCTGTCTCTTCCGAAGCGGCCGAAGATCGTGACGACCGACGGAGAGTTTCACAGCATCCGGCGCCAGGTCGATCGCCTGGCGGAAGAAGGGATCGCGATCGTCAATGTGCCAGCCCAACCGGCTGATAGTCTGGTCGAGCGCCTGATCACCGAGATCGACTCGCGGACGGCTTGCGCAATGGTGTCGTCGGTGCTCTTCGAGACGGCCGAGATCATCCCGGGCCTGGACCTGCTGGCAGTCGCATGTCGTCACCAGGGTGTGCCGCTGCTGATCGACGCCTATCACCAGGTCAACGTCGTCCCGTTCGATCTCCAGCAGGACCGCCTGAATGACGTGTTCGTGGTTGGCGGAGGATACAAGTACTGCCAGCTCGGTGAGGGCAACTGCTTTCTTCGCGTGCCGCCCGACACGCATTTGCGGCCGGTGCTGACCGGCTGGTTCGCAGCGTTCGAGGCGCTCGAGGAAACTGCTCCGGGTCGCGTCGAGTACGGGGCTGGCGCTGCTGCCTTTGGCGGCGCAACCTACGACGTCACCTCGCACTATCGTGCCGCGGCCGTGTTCGCGTTTCATGAGCAGCACGGACTGACCGTCGACACACTGCGAACGATCAACCGCCACCAGGTCGGCCTGCTGAAGACCGCATTCGAACGGCTCGACATCTCGCGCTCGCTCGCGCAGGTCGAGCAGATGCCTCACGAACGCCGTGGGGGCTTCCTCGCTATTCGCATCCCTGAGGCGCGAGAGATCGCGCACCGTCTGCGTCAACGCGGCGTCTACGTCGACGCACGCAGGGATTTGCTGCGAGTGGGTCCTGCACCGTATTTGAGAGACGATCAGTTGCAGGATGCGATCGCGGCGCTCGGGGAGGCACTCGCCGAGAGCCCGAAGTCCAAAGCCGAGAGTCGAAAGCCGAGAGCCTAGAGCCGAAGGATCTTCCCCGGATTCATCCTGTTCTCGGGATCGAGCGCCTGCTTGATCGCCTTCATGACCTCGACGGCCTCGCCATGTTCCTCCTCGAGGACGTCGATCTTGCCCATTCCGATGCCGTGCTCACCGGTGCAGGTACCGCCCATGGCGATGGCACGTTGGACGAGCCGATGGTTGAGCGCCTTTACCTCGTTGAACTCGGCTGGGTCGTCACGATCGAGCACGAAGTTCAGGTGGAAGTTGCCGTCGCCAACGTGACCGACGAGCGGGGCGAACGCCTTGGACGCCTGGAGGTCGCGTTTCGTTTCGAGGATGCATTCAGCGAGCTGCGAGATCGGCACGCAGACATCCGTGACCCAGCAGTGGCAGCCTGGCCGCATCGCGCGTGATGCGGGCAGCGTGTTGTGACGCGCTCGCCACAATCGCGCCCGATCTTCCGTAGTCGTTGCCCACTCGAAGTTGGCGCCGCCATGCTCGGCGGCAATCTCCTGCACTGACGTCGCATGCTCGCTGACGCCGGCCTGGCTCGTCCCGTGGAACTCGAAGAGCAGCGTCGGCTTCACGGCGTGCGTCAGGTTGGAGAAGCGATTGACGGCGTCTACCATCACTTCGTCGAGCAACTCGATCCGGGCAACCGGGATTCCGAGCTGGATGGTCGTGATCACGGTCTGCACCGCACCCTCCAGTGAATCGAACGCGCAGATCGCAGCTGACACAGCTTCGGGGTGCCCGTACACGCGCAGCGTGATCTCGGTGATCACACCGAGCGTGCCCTCCGACCCGATGAAGAGGCGTGTCAGGTCGTAGCCGGCCGACGACTTGCGCGCGCGGCCACCGGTGCGAATGAGACGACCATCGGCGAGCACCACGGTCAACCCACGGACGGTCTCGCGCATCGTTCCATAGCGGACAGTGGTCGTACCTGATGCACCTGTCGCCGCCATGCCGCCAATCGTGGCGTCGGCTCCGGGATCGACCCAGAAGTGAACACCGGTGTTCGCGAGCGCCTTGTTCAATTCTCGATGCGTGATGCCGGCTTCAACTGTGACGTCGAGGTCTTCGACACTGAGCCGGAGCACGCGGTTCATGCGAGCGAAGTCGATCGAGATGCCACCCTCGACAGCGTTGACGTGCCCCTCGAGCGAAGAGCCGGCACCGAACGGAACGATCGGCGCGCCCACGCGTGCCGCGGCCTGCAGGATGGCCCTGACTTCATCGGTCGAGACCGGATACACGACGACGTCGGGTTGCCCGGCGGGGTGCCACGATTCGCTGTGGCTGTGATGCTCGAGTTCGGTGGCGTTGGTCGTACAACGCTCGCCGAGCAGGGGCCTCAGCTCGGCGAGTAGCGCAGTACGACCTTCAGGAGTCAATCGGGAAGACAGCTACTTCCTCCCCATGGCGCCGTCGACGCTCCAGATTCCCGCACCTCGAGTTGCGATGTAGAGGAATGCGAAGCAGAACAACGCCGCGTCGACGCCCATGTTCATGTGCGGAAGCAACCCCATCGGCAGTCCGGGTCCTTGCGCCCCGAGGCCGATGACCATGACGTGGATATACCAGAACGCGACCGCCATCTCGCCGCTCGCCAGGAACGCCGCGAGCCGTGTGAGAAGACCAACCATGATCAGGAAGCCGCAGACCGTCTCGACCACTCCTGCCGC